>NZ_CP079195.1:3605000-3905000 GCF_019263805.1 Polaribacter sp. NJDZ03 | reverse complement strand
TCTGCAATGCTATATTCGTATTTATTAAAGCTCATAATATCTAAATAATGACTCGCAGCTGTTAAAACAACATCATTATTTGCCCAAGCAAATCGGCAACCTAAATAGTTTTGATTTGGAGCAACCGATTTTAACTCTTCATTAATAGTTCTAAAATATGTTTCTGCAATTCTCTTATAAAAATTAACTAAATCTGTTTTTGCGAATTCTCTATTAGGTATTTCTGTAGATGTTAATAAATGTTCCCAAGATTTATAAGACGATTTCCAAGAGATGTTTAAAGCATTAACCATTTTGTATTTCTTTTTTAAATCATTGATGAATTCTATCTTTGCAGGTTGATTTTCTGGACTTTTTAAAGTACCAACAGCCAAAGAACCTAACTGCCCCCAAGACAATTCGTTATCAACAAAAAAACCTAAACACCAAGGATCATTAGCTCCTCCTTTTTGAGATTCTACAGAATTTCTAACAGCTATTCTAAAATTAGGATCAAACACATCATGAAACTTTCCCCAAAAACCTTCTGAACCTTTTATTTTAGGTGTATCTTTTATCCAAATAGAACCAACATATGCTGTTCTTTTTTGTTTTGTTACTCCTATATCAGACATAAAACCAACGGTATTCATCCCCCAATCTTTTATTCTTTTATGAGCAACATCTTGAAATGTTTTTAACCAATCATCACCATATTTTTTATATAAATTATTCTGATAAAAGTTAAACGTTTTATATGGTCTCTTATCTTTATAAAAACCATGGGTTGCATAATCTACTTCTTGATAAAACTGAGCAGAAGAATCGTCTTTTTTTGGTAAATATTCAAAATAATTTTCTCGTTGAGAAACACCTGTAAAAACCGAGTTTGAAGCGACACAGTTTAAACCTGCTGTCCAAAATAAATATCCTTCTGGGTCCACCATCCACCATTTATCTGCTACTTTTTCTGTTCTAAAAAAACCTGTTGCTTTTAATTTTGGTCCTTTTAACCAACCTCCAAAAGTGGCTCTATCTTTTGGCCCTTTACCGTTTTCTAAATAAGCTAATTCTGCCTTAGCAAATTCTTTAATTTCTTTATCAGAATGAATTTTATTTTTCCAATCTTGATGTTTATATTGTCCATATTTATCTATGAAAGGTAAAAATCCATCAGGGCTTTTTTCTTCATATTTACCAACAGCTCTAACATTATCAATTGTAAAATTATTAGGTTCTGTATTGTATCTAGAACAGAAAGTTAGCTCAGTAACTTTCGTTAAATCTGCTTTAATCTGTCCAGGAACTCCACGTAAACCATTAATCTTTATTTGTGGTTTAAAAATCCAAGGAGTCCAAGCTAAATTAACAGTGATTGTTTTACTTTCTCCTGGTTTTAAATCGATATAATCTGAACAATACCATCTTAACAACCCATCAGGATCATTACCAACAAAAAGTTCTACTTGCATTTTTTCATCACCCACATTAGAAACATCTGCTTTTACTTGATAGTAAGAGGACAAATTCCAAGGTTTTCCGTTAGGGCTCATTAATTTTACGCCCGTTTCTCTTAATGTATTTCCGTTGTTAACTTGTAAATAATTATTTTTTTCTGATGAAATAATTTCGAAAGTTGCATCTTGAGGTTTTACTAATTGAGTTTGAGTTTCATTCTCAAAGTCAAATAAAACCATACCATCTTCATTTGTAGAATCATTTTGTGAAATATTACTTTTAGAAGAATTACAACTCATGAAGTTAAAGTTTATAATCAACCCAATTACTATAATCAGTTGCCATTTATTCTTTTGAAGAATATCCATTGAAGTTTTTATTTTAGTTAATTTCTTCATTTTTTATCGTTTTTATTAGAGCAGTTCTTTTATTTTTTAAAATACAGAAATATTTTTAATTTCCCATGTGCCACTATCTGCATTACAAGCAGGTTGCACCGCCATTTGCATTAACCTAGCATTAACTTCTTTAAAATCTAAAAGGTTAATAATGTATGTTACATATTCTGTACTATTTGACTTTATTGGGATTGTAATCCATTCTTGTTTTTCCCAATCAATTGATTTTGTACCTGAAGTCCAAAAACTGGCATCTTCATTTCTAGAATAGATAGCTACTTTCATTTCGGTTGCAGCACTATTATTTTTGATTGTATAAGAAATTTTATTACAAACTCTCGTATCTGTATATAACCAAGGCGCACTTTCTATAATTGCTTTTTTGCCTGATAAATTACCAGTAAGTATTCCTTTTTCTTTTAAATTTACTGTTGTACCTTGTAATGATTTCCAACCCATTGTACTGTTTTCAAACTTCCAGTTTCTTCCAGGACCGGGATACATTCTATCATCCTTAGGGATAATTACAGTTCCATCTTCATTAAAGAACACAGGTTTTAGACTTGCTCCGCGATAAAAAGCACTGATGTCATGATTTTCTTGTAACACATACCATTGCTGGTCTTTCCATTGAAAAAAACTTGTATGACCCCCTGCTAAGAAAGCTCCTTTAAAATTGTATGGACCATATAATTTTTTAGACATTGCATATTTGTTCCCATAAACTAAATAATACCAATCTCCTCTTTTAAATAACGTTGGTTTATCATCTGTAGAAATTTCTTTTCCTGTTGCATCAATAACAGAAATAGAAGTTGGTTTACTTTCTAAAGACTTCATATTTTTAGATAATGTGGCCATGTAATAGGTGTTCACTCCAAAACAAATAGTGTAGACATCGTTTTCTATATATATTTCTGGGTCATATGGATTGACAGGTACAATTCCTTTTGGTAATAAAGGTTTTCCTAATAAATCTTTGTATTCTCCATCTATTTTATCTGATACCATAACACCAGTATCTATATTTCGATTTGAAAAAAACCAATAATATTTTCCATCTCGTTCACAAATATCACCTGCCCAACAATTTGGTTGATCACCAATATAAGTTTGAGTAGGTAGAATACTTTTATGGAAATTCCAATTTATTAAATCTGCGGATGACCAAATTTCCCATCTATCCATTGGAAAAGCACTTTTTGCATCCCAGGATTTATCATGACCAGCAATTATAAAAACGGTATCATTTTTAACCCAAGCATGAGGATCTGCCATACCATGTTCTGGTACAATTATATCTACTTTTAAAGCATTTGGATTAACGCCTACAAATAGTTGCTTTTCTTGTTTACAAGAAAGCAATATTATAACACAAATAAGTAAAGTTGATATATTTTTCATTTTATTAATCTTTAGCTAAATACATAATTATTTAACTAACATTTCTTCTAATTCTTCCAAAGATTTTCCTTTAGTTTCAGGTACTTTTAACCAAATAAAGACGAAACCTATCACTGCAAATATTCCGAAAAGTAAAAATGTACCTGCATTACCCAGCGATGCTAATTCCCAAGGAAATAACAATTGAACTAAAAAGCCAACACCAAGATTTATAAACCCAACAAATGCAATAGCAATACCTCTAATCTTAGTTGGAAATAACTCTGAAAATAGCACCCACATTACTGGACCTATAGACATTGCAAATGCCCCAACGAATCCTATAATTCCGATAAGAATTAAAAGCGTATTCATTTTGGCAGAAGCTGTAACAAGGGTAGACTCATGTATTCTTGCACTTTCTTCACCTAAAGTTGAAACTATTGCAGCTTTAAAGTCAAGATCGTTTTCAAATACTTTATCTTGAAGTTGCACAATTTGGTCATGATTAATTTCTTTTGGAAGATTTGCTATTGCTTCTTGTGAAAGCGTATAAGTAGCATCATTAAATCCATAACTTAATAAAAATAAACAAATAGAGATCCCTGCCATTCCAATAATTAACAAAGGTTTTCTTCCAAATTTATCAATAACTAGCATCGCTACTATTGTAAAACCTAGGTTGGTTACACCTACCAAAGCAGCCTGAATAAATGAAGCGTTTGTTCCAATACCCGTTTGTTCAAAAATCATTGGGGCATAAAACAAAACAGCATTAATACCAACTATTTGTTGAAAAACTCCAACAATTATTCCTATGATAATTACTTTACGCATTGATTTTTTAAACAAATCACTAACCTTAGATTTTGCTTTATTCTTATCTTCATGAATATTTTGTTCTACTGCATTCATTTGTAAAACTGCTTCTTCTTCAGAAACCACCTTTTTCATGATTGTTAAAGCCTCTTCTTTCTCATTTTGAGTCATTAACCACCTTGGACTTTTGGGTACCAAATTTAACCCTAAGTAATAAAAAATTGCAGGAACAGCTTCTAAACCTAACATCCATCTCCAATTCCATTTATCAAAACCTAACGTTTTAGTCCATTCTGCATCAGAGTTTCCCCATTTAAGAATTAAATAGTTTGTAAAAAATGCGATAGAAATACCCAATACAATGTTTAGTTGATTGAAAGAAACTAATTGACCTCTTTTTTCTGGAGGCGCAACTTCAGCAATATACATTGGTGCTATAATTAATGCTGCACCAACAGCAAAACCACCAATCATTCTAAAAATAATTAACCAAAAGAAATTCCCTGCTAAGGCAGAACCCACAGCAGAAATTGTAAATAATATGGCTGCAAATTTTAAAATTCTTCTTCGTCCATGTTTATCACTCATTGGGCCAGCAATTAGCATTCCAACTGCTGCTGTTAAAGTAATTGAACTTACTGCCCAACCTAATTGAAGTTTTGTTAAATTGAATTCTGGTTCAATAAATTTTACGACTCCAGAAATTACTGAAGCATCAAAACCTAATAAAAACCCACCCAAAGCAACAATAGCTGCAATTTTTATTACAAAGAATTTTTTAGTTGACATATTTTTAGTTTTAGTTAATTCGTTTTTTACTATGTTATTTTTTCTCCTTTTGCAGTATGATGTGTCATTTCCCAAGTTGTAAACCTTTGGATATATTGATAATCATCATTCATATATTTATGTGTTAAACCCCAACGTAAAATATGAGTAGGATGAACTTCTTGATTTACAGATCTGTTTAAACCTATTGCATGAGGAGCTCCTTTTATAACACTTTTAATTTCAAAATTAATGCCATCTGGAGACCATTGAACTGTGTTTTTTTCTGGTCCATCTGTAGTAATTAAAGATGCAATTCCGTCATTATATTTCCAAACACAAATTTCATGTCCGCTATTTGAAATAGGATTGTATTCCGATTTCACATAAGGTCCTTTTGGGTTATCAGCAATAGCAACTCCATGTCTTATTTGTCTTCCTCCAAATGTGATAGCTTCACCCATTTGTTCTCCTTTGTAATACAAATAGAATTTACCTTTAAAAGGTATAATACAAGGGTCATGTACTTTATGACTATCAAAATCTCCTTTTTTCTCTACTGCAAATCTATTTTGAGTTTCACCTTTCCAAACACCATTATCAGCAGGTTTTAAGATTGGTTCCTCACTTTTTTGCCAAGGACCATAAGGTTTATTTGACCAAGCCAAACCAACTTCATTTTTTATACGAACTGTATAATCTCCTGTTATAGTTTGATATGATAAATAAAACATACCTTCATGCTCCATAACTTCTGGTGTAAAAACAGAACGATTATCATAAGTTCCAGATTCACCTCTTTCTACAGCTAAACCTTCTTCTTTCCAGGTAATACCATCATAAGAAGTTGCGTACCAAATATCACATCTATCCCAAGGAAAAACTTTGTCTTCAGCAATGTTTCCTCCAAATCCTTGAGTTGGCCCAATACTTCTGCTGTACCAAACAAAATATTTTCCTTCAAACTTTATAATAGCACTAGGATCTCTTCTTACCACTCCTTCTTCATAAGCTAAATCACCTTTCAAATCTTCAATCTGATAATCAAAAAACCAATCTTTACCCAAATCTGTTGGCCATTTTAAAGCTCTTTTACTTGCTGCGCTTAACTTACCTTTATTAGTAATTCCTAAGAAATCTTGCTGCTCGTCTGTTATTTCGATACTCATATTTAAATTTTATTCTTAATATTTAAACTTATAAACAGTTGCACTTTTATATTCTTCTCCTTTTTTTGTTATCGATTTTGGTGAATTTTTAATATTTGGACCATTTGGATATCTCTGTGTTTCAAAACAAAAACCGCTATATTTTCCAAATTTCTGACCATTTTCTCTTTCTAATTTGCCTGAAGTATACGTTCCTGTATAAAATAGTACACCAGGTTCTGTTGTTGATATTTCTAACGATCTACCACTTTCTTCACATAAAAATTTAGCTACTTTTTTTAATTGAAAATCACTCTTATTAAAAATGTAATAATGAGCAAACCCATCATTCATTTTTTTATGTATTTCCTTAATTTTTTTAGGGCTTCTTAAATCATCAACTTCATTATCTAGGTGTACAATTTTATCTAGAGCTGAACCTGTTTCATCCATTGCTAACTTTTTGTTTGCCAAAATTGTAGCCTCATGATTTTCTATTGATTTATTAAAACCTGATAAATTAAAATATGTATGATTCGTTATTGCTAAGGGAGTATCTTCATCAGGAACTGCATTATATTCTATACAAAGTTCATTTGCATTTGTTAAAGTAAAAACCACTTTAATAATTACATTACCTGGAAATCCTTCTTCAAGATTTGCACTAACTAAAAACATCTCAACACTTGCTTCATTATTATTGTCTACAATTTTAGCATCCCATATTTTTTTATCAAAACCTTCAACACCTCCATGTAAATTATTGTTACCACAATTAGTCGCCAATTGATAAGTTAATCCGTTTAGATTAAATTTAGAATCTTTAATTTGTGCACAATATCTTCCAACAGTACTTCCAAAATATGGAGCGTTTGTTTTATATTCCTCTAAAAAATAACTCTCAAAGTTGTTAAAACCACAAACAATATCTTCTAGCTTACCAGACTTATCTGGTGTAATTATAGAAGTAATTGTAGCTCCGTAATTGGTTATTTTAACTTCAACCCCATTAGCGTTTTTTAAACAAAATAGATTTACCTCTTGCTCTTTAAAAGTTCCAAATATTGATACTGCAGTACTCATTAATATATTTTATTTAATGCTATTAATTTTGCTTATAAGGAGCTAGTTTGTCCCAATTAAATTCTACTCCAACCCCTGGTGTATTAGGTGCTACAGCTCTATAATTTTCTACCACTAAAGGTCTCATTGTATATTCATCAATAGGAAAACTATGTACTTCTAACCAACCTGCATTGGACTGAGAAGAAACTAAACTTACGTGCAATTCTTGCATTCCATGAGAACAAGCAGGTATGTTATTTTTGTCTGCTAATTTTGCTGCAGCTAACCAACCTGTAACACCTCCACAATTGGATGCGTCTGGTTGTACAAATGCTAGTTTAGATTGCTCTATAGCATATTCAAATTCATGAATAGTATGTAAGTTTTCTCCCATTGCTAAAGGAAAACCTGTTGCATTAACGATCTCTGCATATCCTTTGTAGTTATCAGGAATTGTAGGCTCCTCAAACCAAGTAATATTATATTTTTTAAAACCTTCAATTGCTTTAATTGCTTTTTCTACACTCATAGAATAATTAGCATCTACCATAAAAGTAACATCTGGACCAATAAATTCTCTTACTGCTTTTATACGATCTAAATCTTCTTGTAAATTTTCTCTACCAATTTTAATTTTTACTGCATTAAAACCATTTGCTAAATAAGTTTTCATGTTCTTTAACAACTTTTCTAATGGAAACATTAAATCAATTCCACCACAATATGCTTTACAAGTATTATTTGTTCCACCTGCAACTTTCCATAAAGGTTGATTAAGTTTTTTACAACGGATATCCCACAAAGCAATATCTATTGCAGAAATTGCGAAAGAAGCAATTCCGCCACGACCTACATAATGAATGTGCCATTCTAAAAAATCGTAAATACTTTCAATATCATCACCATCTTTACCAATTAGCGCTTCTGTAAAATCGTATTCTACCATTGCTTTTATAGCACGACCACCTTTACCTCCAGTATATGTATAACCAGTTCCTTCACTACCATCTTCTAAAGTAACTGTAACGGTTACTAATTCAAAATGAAAATGGTCTCCATGTTTAGCATCAGAAAGTACTTCTGCTAAAGGAACTTTAAATAATTTGGTTTCTATCTTTGCTATTTTTGTACTCATTACATTGTTTTATGGAATAAAAAATAAACGGGTTTTTACAGCATTTATAAAAACCCGTTTTATTAAATATTAAATTTCATTCTCTCCTTTTACATAACCAAAGTTTGCAAGGATTCCTCCATCAACATATAAAACTTGTCCATTAACAAAATCTGCTGCTTTAGAAGCTAAGAATAATGAAGCATTACCTACATCTTCTGGTTCTCCCCATCTGTTTGCAGGTGTACGTGTCATTACCAAATCGTTAAATGGGTGACCGTCAATACGAATCGGTTCAGTTTGAGCAGTTGCTATATAACCAGGCCCAATTCCGTTTATTTGAACGCCATATTTTGCCCATTCACAACACATATTAGCAGTCAATAATTTTAAACCACCTTTTGCTGCTGCATATGCTGATACATTTTGACGACCATAAACGCTCATCATAGAACACATGTTTATAATTTTACCTTCTCTACGCTCAATCATTCCTGGAGCAACACGCTTCGCCATAATTAAAGGCGCAACTAAATCTACATTAAGTACTTGCTCAAAATCAGAAATTGGCATATCTAAAATTGGAATACGCTTGATAATCCCTGCATTATTAACAAGAATATCTATAGGACCTACTTCTGCTTCAATTTGACTAATTCCTTTATCTACACCTTCTTCACTACAAACATTGAAGTTAATTGTAAAAACATCAATACCTTCTTTAGCGTATTCTGCTTTACAAGATTCTAGTTTTTCATCATCAATATCGTTAACACACAGTTTAGCACCTGCTTTAGCCAAAGCTTTCCCACAAGCCATTCCAATTCCGTGAGTTCCTCCCGTTACAAGAGCGACTTTACCTGATAAATTAAATAATTCTTTCATTATATGTTTTCTTTTGTTTTTATTATTTCTTAAGGTTATAAACTACAATCCATTAGTACTTTCATTCCGTCAGGATTATTGTCTATGTTTTCAAAAACTTGTTGAATGTTACTTAAAGGCTGCACATCAGTAATCATATCGATGAAAGGCAACTCATTTGCAGTGATTAATTGGATCGATTTTTCATAATCTTCTTTTTCATAAACTCTTGCTCCAATTAATTTTAATTCTTTCCAGAAAAATTTAAATAAATCAATCGGTTTTTTCTCACCATGAATTGCAACCATCAAAATTCTACCTCTAATACCTGCAACTTCAGTCATTACATCTAATGCGGGTTGAACTCCTGCAACTTCAAAAACAACATCTGCTAAACGTCCGTCAGTTTTTTCTCTTACATATTCCACTAAATCAATATCTATTGGACTTACAGCATCAAAACCTAATTCTTTTGCTTTTGCAATACGTTTTGGGTTTACTTCAGAAATAATTACATCTGCACCAACTTCTTTAGCTACTAAACCAACTAATAATCCTATTGGACCACCACCTAAAACAACTGCAGTTTCTCCTTTTACTAATCCGCTTAAGCGAACATCATGAGTTGCTACAGATAAAGGTTCTATTAATGCTGCTAATTTTAAATCGGTAGTATCTTTTAACTTGTGAAGTGTAAATGCAGGAACATTCCAATATTGTTGCATTGCTCCTGGGCTATCAATTCCAATAAATTTTAATTCCTCACAGATGTGATTAAAACCTTTGTCTGATGCTTTTACTTTTCTGTCATCTAACGGACGAACAACTACTTTTTCACCAACTGAAAAACCAGTAACACCTTCTCCCACAGCATCAATTACTCCAGACATTTCATGGCCAATAGTTTCTGGTGTATTTACTCGTTTATCCATCATTCCATGATAGATATGTACATCTGTACCACAAACTCCTACATAAGCTACTTTAATTCTTACTTCACCTTGTTCTGGAGCTGCGATTTCCTTGTCTATAACACTAAAGGTTTTATTACCTTCATATTGTGTTGCTTTCATCTTATTGAATTTTAAATTATTATCTTTTGTTAAGAGAATAATCTTCTTTAAAATGAATTTGGTTTTTACAAATACGAATTCAACCCAAGAAAATTATTCTTAGGTTAAAAGTATATGAAACAGTTTGGAAATAAATGAAAAGAGACTTGACAAAAACTTTACTAAATGTAATTGTCAAGTTGTTCAGTTTGGTAAAAGCCTATATTCTATAGAGAATTAATGTATTCTTCTAAATTAACATTTCTTTCTAGGCTCATTTTTTTACGTATTCTATGTCTTACTGTATGCACTGATTCTACAGAAATACCAAGTAATCTTGCCATATCTTTACTAGAAAAGTTTAATTTAATTAAAGCGCAAATTTTTTGATCTCCTTGACTTAATTTAGGGAATTTAGCAAAAATAACATCATAGAATTCTTTATTTACATCTATAAAACGCATCTTAAAATCATCCCAGTTTTTATTATTATTGACAGAGACAGACCTTAAAACTTTATTTATTTCATGAATTTTTACTTTATCGCCACCTTCTCTAACTCTTGTTTTCAATTCTTTTAAGAACTCATCTTTCTCTATCAATTGTAATGCAGAAGTAGCTAGTTCTTTGTTTTTTAGAGACAATAGTTCTTTGGTTTTTTCTATTTCTAATTCTTTTGTTTTTCTTATTAATTCTTTTTCTGCATGATGTTTTGCTCTTAAATGTTTAAAAAAGAAGAAACCTAATACAAGTAAGAATATTAAAGAACCGATAAGAATAATTCTTTGCAGCTTAATGATTTGATCCTCTTGCTCTAAATGCTTAAGATACTGTTCTTTAATTATTTTTTCTTGTCTTTCTTTCTCTAACCTGTAATCATCTTTTATTTCTAATAAAGACTGATTTTCCTTACTTCTACTATCAAAAAAAATACGATCTAGCTCTTTAGCTTTTTTTAAGTTTTTAAAAGCTTTTTGATAATTATTTTTTAATAAAAATACGTCGGATAATTTCTCATATACTAAAGGTGTAAAATCTATATGACTTTTATATTCTTCTGAAACCTTTAATGCTTTTAAATAGTATTTTTCGCTCTTATCAACGTCACCTAAACCCTTATAAGCATCTCCCCAATACTTGTAAACAAGCACCATATAAGATGGTGTATTCGTATTAAACCAAGGGTAGATGTCTTCCATTATCTTAAGAGCTTCTTTTTCTTTGTGCTCTTTAGTAAGCAGAATTGCTTTTTCAAAATCTAAATAAGATTTTGGTGTCAAAGATTCTTTTGCTCTATAATAGAGATAACTTGAGTCTAAATATTTTTTTGCTAAATCTGGCTTATTCAACTCTCTGTAGGTAGCTGCAATAGAATAATAATATGAAACTAACCTTGCTTTGTTTTTAAGACCACGAGAATCTAACATTTTTTTCTGTAACCCTAATGCCTTTGTTAAAAACTCAATTGCTTTATCTTCTCTTTTATAATAACTATAAACCCTTCCTAACCGATGATAAATAACAGATTTTACTCCATTATTTTCAATATTATCCATTAACAATAATGCTTTCCAAAGTACATCATATGACTTGGCATATTTAGCACTCGTTTCAAAAACAAAACCTTCTTGAAATAATGCTTGTATAGCATTTAAGGTATCTTTAGATTGTAAATAAAGCGAGTAACTTTTCTCGAACAAAACAACAGAACTATCTGGATTAGAATTCTTTAAACTAAATGCTTTATTATATATTTTCTTAGCTATTTTTGATTCCTCTTGCGCATAAAAATCAATAGGTTTTAATAAAACAACAATACTAATTAATAGAAGAAAAAGAGGTTTTAAATTCATAAAATCAATGTAAAATGTAAAAAAGGTTTAGTCAAAAAATACTTTTATCAAGCTAAAGGTAACTTATTGTTTTAAAAAAACAATAAGTTATTACTGACTTTTTAATTTTTAAAAATAAAGAGCCTAAAACCTAGTGTTTTTAATGTTTTTCATTCTAATTGTCAAGTTTTTGTCAAGTTGATTATTCACTTAATTTACAATATACTTAGTTATTGACGAGTTCACAGCCGCAAGTATATTTCTCTAAAAAAGTATTTTGCCGCATCAAAATACTTTTTATGAAAAAATTACTACTTATAATTATTATTGCATTTACATCAAGTCTAATCGCACAAACATCAATTTCAGATTTTGAAACTGATGATATTAATAATCCTAAACCAGATTGTGACGCTGCAGCAGAATGGCTTACAGACCCAAACGTACCTTTAATTTCTTTAGTCGTTAATCCTAAAAACACTGGCATTAATACAACAATGAACTCTGTTAAGTATACAGAAACTGCTAGTTCAAATAAAAACAACTCATTACAGCTTGCTTTTAATGGAAATACCACAAAAACAGGGTTTGCTTTATCTGCAAATAAGTTTTTTAAATTCATGGTATATTCTCAAAATCAAACAGATTTTGATATCACTTTACATTTAGGAAATGGAAATGTAAATCATTTTGAAATTACTAAAAGTTTTTCAACAACATTAAATACTTGGACAGAAGTAGAGTTTGATTTCTCTGGTAATGATACAGACGCAGTAATAAATAATGCTGGAGGATGGATATCTAATATAAGAATTCATTTTAACGAAGGTACAGTTGGTGCTGACGATGTTTATTTTGTAGATGAAATAGCAATGACTCCAACATCAACAGTAACTCCTGTTGTTGCAGATATTTTAACAGTTCCTGCAACTTTGCAAACATTAACTCCTATCACAACAAATTATATAGTTTCTGGTAGCTTATATAAAAGATTAGACGTTCAATTAACCTCAGCTACTAGTTATGCAAATTTCTCTTTATATGCAGATGGTAAAATTATTGCTGATAATATAGATGTTTCAGGATCTGGCACTTTTTCTTTAAATAGTATTGTAAAATTTTCTGTAACAGGTGCAACAGAATTAAAGTTAGCAGCTACAGGAAGTGATTTAATAATAGATAGTTTTAGTTTAACAGATGTTTCTAATGTAGTAATTCCTGAATATTCAGATGAAACTGCTGCTGCAGGAATTATAGATGAACCAAGTTTAAAATACGCAGGTCCAACAATTGCAGATATGGATAATGATGGTGATTATGATTTAATCTTAAATAACCATAATGATTCACCAAGTAAATTGTATTGGAATGATGGTGACGGAACATTTACAAAAAACGCTACAGATTTATCTCTTTGGACATTAATGGATTTACATGGTTCTGCAGCTGCAGACTACGATAATGATGGAGACTTAGACTTACTGATCACCTTAGGTGGTGGAAATGGATCCGCTCCTACCCCTCCTGTGTTCTACAAAAACAATAATGGTACTTTAGAAAGAAGTGATGCAGCTGTAGGAATTACAAAAGGAGCAAGAGGTCGTTCTCCTAGATGGGCAGATTTAGATTCTGATGGAGACTTAGATTTAGTACTTATAAATGCTGAAGGAATAAATGGGGATAATGGGGAACAACACATTTTCTATAGAAACAAAGGCGATGGAACTTTTGAAACTATAAACGTTGCAGGTGTTGAAGATGCAAATGGAGAAAGAATTTTATTGACAGATTTAGATAATGATCATATAGATGATATTGTAATTTTCTCTCCACTATCAATTTGGAAAGGAAATGGAGATTTCACATTCACGGATGTTTCTACAGCATGGTTACCAGCCGATTTAGTTGGTAGTTATTCTATTACATCTATGACAGATATTGACATAGATAATGATGGAGATTTAGATTTATATTTAGCGAAAGGGCAAGGCTATTTTGGAATTGCAGATAATAATGCTACCGACTTTTTACCACAAATAAAAAGGTTAGATATGAGAGTATCTGGTAGCCAAGGAACTTTACCTTTTGAAGTAAAAGCAGACAACTCAATTACACTTTCTGGTTTCGAATTTGTAACGAGAAATGCTTATGCGGACGGTTATCCTGTGTTTCTAGGAAGCGCAAAGCAAGAAAACACCATAGCGGATAAAACAACTACTTTAGAAATAACACAAGCTGCTGCAGATGGTTGGCCAACTGCAAGAACGGAAAACGGTTTCTACATTGGTCATACAGGAAATGGTGTTTGGAAAATGGAATTTGTTCGTAATGCAGATATATTTTGGTCTATTCATGCTAGAATTGATGATGTAACAGAATTTACACCAACTGGTTGGATACCAAACAACAGAAACTACCAAGATGTACTATTAATGAATAACAATCAGACTTATACCAATGTTTCTGATGCTTGGAATATCCCTAAGGGAGGAAATCATTGGGGTGTAACTAAAGGAGATTTTAATAATGATAGTTTTGAAGACTTATATGTGTATCGGTTTGGGTATTTAACAAATAGAGTTTCAGATTACATGTTACTAAATACAGGACAAGGTAAATTTGAAATTACAACTTCTCATACTGCAAATAACAGAGGTGCTTCTAGTCATGGAGATATGGGGCAAGCTTTTGATTATAATCAAGATGGAAAGTTAGACATTCTAAATGGTGATGATGAATATGGTCTTTGGCATATGTATAAAAATAATATGTCTAATAGCAACAATTATGTAACTGTAAATGTTGGTTATGCTCCAAATTCTAATGTAGATCCATTAGGTGCAGAAATTACGGTAACAACAGATAACAAAGTTTTTAAAAGAAGAGTTGGTTCTGCTGGTGAAGCACATTCACAAAGTTTATTAAACATTGCGCATTTTGGCTTAGGACAAGAAAATCATATTGTTAAAGTAGAAGTAAGATGGAGAGATGGTGAAATGTTAACCATTCTTGATGAAGGCGTTAATAAAATAATAGATACTAATACTGTAGATCCAACAGATATTACAATAACACCTAACCCATTAGAAGTAAGAGTTGGTGAAGATGAAGGTTTATCATTAGCTTTCTTACCAGTAAATGCAAGTCAAGATGTTACTTGGTCTTCTAGTGATGAAACAATTGCAACTGTAGATAATGAAGGTAATGTAACAGGAGTACTGGAAGGTACAGTTACAATTACGGCAACTTCTATTCCTGCAAATACCATTTCTGGTTCTGCTACTATAAATGTAGTTGCTTGGTATGGAATTAATATTGCATCTATAACAATAACTCCAGAAACTGCGGATATAGTTGGTGGACAAAAAATAACACTTACATCAGAAATTACTCCAGCAAATGCAGACGATTTAACAATAACTTGGTCTAGTTCTAACGATGTTATTGCAACTGTTAATTCAAACGGACAGGTTACCGGTGTTGCAAGTGGTACTGTTACAATAACAGCAACTACAACAGATGGAGCCAAAACCGATACATCAATAATTACAGTTACAGAAAGCGTAACTGCTTCTTTAACTTTTGATGATGCATCCAAATACACAACAACTGCATTTAGTACTGGAGGTGATTTAGTGATAACCACAAATTACCATGCAGGCTCTGGCCATAAAGTTATTGCTAAAGAATATGGTGGAATTAAATATTGGTTAAGACACCTAAATGCTGGTTGGGTTCCTCAAAATGATTATTTAGTAGTAGATGCTTCTGCATTAGATACTGAATCAGGAACCTCTACAGCAACTATTTCTTTAGAAAACGCAATACCAACTGCAGATTTACCAAGTGGAGATTTCTATTGGTTATGGATAACTTTTTACTCAAGTGATGGAGACAAACATATAACCCTGCAAGCACTTAATATAAATATTGTAGAAGGCTCTTTAAATGTTATTGATATTAACAAAAATGGCTTGCTTTTATATCCAAACCCTGCAAACACCCATTTATTTGTGAATCCTGATTTAAGTAATACTTTTTTTAAAATAATTGATATTCAAGGAAGAGAAGTTTTAAAATTAAAATCAGACAATTCTGGTAGAATTGATATTAATAATCTTGCTCCTGGAATCTACTACTTAAAAAACAATAACAAAACAGGAAAATTTATAAAAAAATAAATAGATACAATTCTGTTTAATAATTGCTATGAAAAAAAATAACTCAATTATTAACTAAAACAACAAAATTAAAAACAAATTACTTTTTCGGGGATTATTCTTCTTAATAGGAATGTCTCTATAATTACAAACTAGTATTGCTGACATGGAAGATAATGGTGGTGATAAAGAAGATGTTCTTATACAAGCAAGCTGCAAGTATGGAAGCGCTAGAAACTGGGTTTTAATGTATTAAGGATGCTAAATTTAAAAGTCTCAACTTATTCTATAAGTTGAGACTTTTTACCTTTACATAATTTAAATCTTTATTCTAACCAAAAGTCTAGTTTAGAAGTATCAGAAGAATTCTTACCAACAAAAACTTCAAACGCTCCTTCTTCAATTGTTGTTTTATAATCAAGACCTATAAACCTTAATTTATCTGAGGTAATATAAAAAGTAGCCGTTTTCGTTTCATTTGGTTTAAGTTCTAAACTTAAGAAGTCTTTTAATTCTTTTACTGGTCTTGTTACCGAACAAACTTTATCATGAATATATAATTGTACAATTTCTCTTCCGTTGTATTTTCCTTTATTAGTAACATCAACAGAAACTTTTATACTATCATTTTTATTCATTGTAGTTTTATCAAGCTTTAAATTTTTGTAAGAATAACTATTGTAACTTAATCCAAAACCAAAAGGGAATAATGGATCAGAAGTAATATCTCTATGAGTTGTTGTATATCTATTATTCTTAGGTCCTGCATTAAAAGAATGACTGGTTTTCTTATAATTATAATAAATAGGAACTTGCCCCTGATGAAAAGGAAAAGTAACCGTTAATTTCCCTGAAGGATTATAATCTCCAAACAAAATTTCAGCAACTGCTGTACCACCTGTAGTTCCTGGCATCCAAACTTGTAAAACAGCGGTAGATTTTTTTACAACATCTGTTAAAACATAAGGTCTTCCAGAAACAATTAAGGTAATAATTGGTTTTCCTGTTTTTGCAACTGCATCTAATAATTGTTGTTGCGCTCCTGGTAAAAGCAAAGATGCTGTACCTCCTCCTTCTCCACTCATCCATTCTTTTTCTCCTAAGGCTAATACTATAACATCCGCATTATTAGCAGCTCTTACAGCGTCAGCAATCATTTCTACTCCTTTTATTTCAAAATCTTCTACAATACAACCTTGAGCATAAGAAATAGTTGAGGTTTGTGGAACTCTCTTTTTAATTCCAGCAAAAATAGAAACAACATCATTTGGGTTACCTTGACTAGACCACCAACCTAATAAATCTTTTTGTGCTTTTGCAAAAGGACCAATAATTGCAATTCTTTGTTTCTTCTTTAAAAGTGGTAAAAGGTTATTCTTATTTTTTAAAAGCACCATACTTTTTACAGCCATCTCTTTTGTTGCTTGTATGTTTTCTTCGGATAAAAGTTCTTTAGCTTCTCGTTCTTCATTAAAATACGCATAAGGATCTTTAAAAAGACCCGCTTTTTGTTTTAACAACAATACGTTTCTTACCGAATTATTTAAAACAGCTTCAGAAATAATTCCTTTTCTCACCATTTCTGGAAGTAAATTCACATATTTTTTAGTAGACATATCGATATCATTCCCTGCTAATAAAGACATTTTTGTAGCAATGGTATCATTTTTCGCAATTCCTGTTTTCACTAAATTACCAACCGTTTCCCAATCTGTCATTACTAAACCTTTAAATTTTAGTTCATCTCTTAAAACATCTTTCAATAAAAAATTATTTGCTACTAAAGGCACTCCATCATAAGCAGAATATGCGGTCATTACACTAGATACACCAGCATCAATTGCTGCTTTAAAAGGAGGTAAATGGGTCTCTCTTAACTCTCTTTCTGAAAAATCTAAAATATTATAATCTCTACCAGCTAAAGAAGCTCCATAACCAACAAAATGTTTTACGGTTGCTAGAATATTGCTATTTTCTTTATTAGATTCTTGAAATCCTTTTACTCTAGCTGCAGCAATTAAACTTCCTAAATAAACATCTTCTCCTGCTCCTTCTAAAATTCTTCCCCATCTAGGATCTCTTGCAATATCTACCATTGGCGCAAATGTTAAATGGATTCCTGCGGATGATGCTTCTCTTGCTGCAATCGCTGCCGATTTTCTAATTGCTGCCAAATCCCAACTAGATGCTTCTGCTAAAGGAACTGGTGCTATGGTTTTATAACCATGAATTATATCTTCTTGAAACAGCAACGGAATACCCAATCTTGAGTTTTCTACTGCAATTTTTTGCAGTTCATAATTATTTTTAACTCCTATCGATTTTTGTACATGACCAACCAATCCTTTTTTAATCCAAAGGTGAACTGAATCAGTTTTATTAAAACCTGTTGTTGGAATTAAATTTAACTGTCCTGCTTTTTCTTGAAGTGTCATTTTTGAAATTAAATCTTCTATAAAATCTTTCTTTACTTCTTTTTTAGAACAAGAAAAAAGGAAGAAAAAAGAAATTAAAGTAAGTAGTGTTCTATTTTTCATAAATTTATTGTAAATAAAAATCAATTGAATTTAATCTTAAATTCAATTGATTAAAAAGATTAATTTTAAGAGCTCTTATTTTTTCAAGAACTTTGTGTAAGTTTTATTATCATAAACTAAAAAGTACATTCCTGTACTTAAAGCTGAAGCATCAATACTTCCTTCAAAATTTCCTTGTTTAACAATTTTTCCAAGAGTATTTGTAATTTTATATGTTTCAGGCAAATTTTGTCCTTTTAAAAATATTGTGTTTTTTACAGGATTAGGATACATTATTAAAGCTGTTTCTTTTGTAAAATCTGTTGTAGACAAAGCTGTTATTTCTGCGGCACTCCTTATATAAACTAATGGAGTATCACTTGCGCCATCACCTCCATAAATAACAGTACCTCCATCTGGTGTATATGCTAAATAAGACAATACTCTGTAAGTTAAATCTGCATTAGCAGAACTTAACGTTGCATCTGCAGGAATTGTATAAGTACCTGTCATAGCGTATACAAAATAAGAAGGATCTGGATCACCTATACTTTTATTAGCCCATACACCATCTATATGATCTAAATTAGCTACAGCTTCATCTTGAACTCCAAAAAGGACAAAACTTTGTGTATCATCAACGCCATTTGTGGCCCCAAGCGTATGCGTTATAGAAAAATTAATTTCTTGTCCAGGCGAAAACGTTACTGCTTCTTCTCCGTTAACTTGATAATCTGCTTTGTTTGCCCAACTAAAGGTAGGTTCTACTCTTTGAGAAAATGCTAGCGAACTCATAAAAAGTAATAATAAAGTAATTTTTTTCATGTTAAATGTATTTTAGTTAATAAGCTCTAAAATTACAGTATTACTCTTTTTATTGGTAACTTATCGTCTTGACATAAACTAAACAATTCTAAAAAAAAAGTTTCTTTTACTCAAAAAAAAAACTCTTTATAGATTTTTTTATCCTTTTTAAAGTAAAACGTATTTAGAGACACACTTTTAACAATTATTATAACCTGATCTTTTTAATATAAAAAATGATAAAATTTTATAACATAAAAGATTCTCTATGCTTTACACCTTTTTTATTTTAATAAAAGAGAACGTTATACTATAAAAAATTAAATAACGTAGTTTTTAAATTGCCATTAAACTTAAAAATAAATTGAAACTTTATCTATTATAAATAAAATTATATTTAGACCTATTTTAAATTAAAATAAGAACAGAATTTTATCTTACTATAACTTAAAATCATAAAAAAATGATATTTATAATTCAACTTTTAAATTTGTTTTTAAGGTAAAAAGATAAAAAAGCACCCAAATCAAACAACTAAATTACCTTTATTCTATTCTTATTTAACTTTTTTAAGTATCGTTTCTGACAAAACAGTGACTAAAAATAAATCTCCTTTTAATAGCTGTTCCATTAGAAAATTACAACTTGACATGTCAAGTTCATAATTGAACACACTTATTTTATCAAAAAAAACATCTTTATAAAAAAGGATTAAAAAAAACATAAATCACTACAAAACAAACAAATAACAACACAAAGACCTGTTTTTAAAAATATAATTATTACTTAATCTAAACAAAAAATAAGAAAAACAAGTCCTTAAAATAATTTTAACAAAAAATAAAAAAAAGACTCTTAAGGAACTGTTAATTTTAACAAAAAATTAAAAATTTAACCTGTTCAGTTTTTGTCAAGTACCTTAAATTGGTGTTTTGTAAGAAAAACACAATATTTGGGTATGATAATTCAAAAATCGATAAAAAAATGAAATTAAATTTGCAAAAATGCAATTACAGAAAAATGCTATTAACAGCATTACTTCTGCTTAGTTTTGGTTTTATCCAAGCACAAAATGTTACTATAAAAGGAACAGTAAGTGCAGATGGAGATTCTTTACCTGGAGCTAGTGTAATTGTAAAAGGGTCTAGCAATGGACAAAGTACTGAAATGGATGGAACTTATGAATTAAAAGCTAAGTTGGGAGACATTTTAGTTTTTAGTTATTTAGGGTACAAAACAAAAGAAGTAATAATTAAAACTGGTAAAACCACTATTAATGTAACATTACTTTCTGACGCTTCTTTGTTAGATGAGATTGTTGTTGTGGGTTATGGTACTCAAAAGAAGAAAGAAGTTACAGGAGCTGTTGTTAACGTTGGGGCTGAAGAAATTAGTAGATCTCCAGTAGCCGACTTAGGTGCAGCAATACAAGGTAAGGTAGCAGGTGTAAACATACAAGCATCAAGTGGTAGACCAGGAGAAGCTGCAAACGTACAAATTAGAGGTTTAGGATCTGTTTCCTCTGGTGCAGCTGGACCATTATATGTTGTAGATGGTATTCCTTATGAAGGGAACCCAAACATTTCTCCAGATCAAATTGAATCTTTAGATATTTTAAAAGATGGAGCTGCTGCTTCAATTTATGGTACAAGAGCTTCTAACGGAGTTATTTTAATTACTACAAAAAAAGGAAAAGCAGGTAAAATGAAAATTGACCTCTCAACCTATACAGGTATCCAAAGCATTACTTCTGGAACCCCTTTAATGAATACAGCTCAACAACTGTATAGTTTAGAGATAGCTACAGAACAGTTAGGATCTCAACCACAAACTTTTTTTATTAACGCAAATGCTTTAGATTTTGATACGAATTTTGTAGAAGACGTTCAAAATGATAATGCTGTTATTCAAAATGTTAGTTTAAATATTTCTGGTGGTGTAGAGAACTTAACCTTAAACTTTAATACCAATTACTTTAAACAAGATGGTGTTCTAATTAATTCTGGTTTTAATAGGTTAGCTAATAGATTAACTGGGCAATTTACCAAGGGTAAATTTAAAGCCTTTGCAACTCTTGGTTATACTATTGAAAATAGAACACAAGAACCTTATGCTCTTTACGAATATAGTATTGGTCAATCTCCTTGGAGCAGACCTTTAAGTGATATTCCATCCATTGGAGAAAATAGTGTTACACTAGATGTGGAGAATGAAATATTTTACGGTTACCTATCTCGTCAATTAGAAAATATAGACGAAAGAGAAACAAAGTCTAGCAATATTGCACTTAATTTAGAGTATGAAATTGCAAAAGGTTTAAAGTACAAACTAAATTTAGGTTCAAATGAATATAACTATTATAGAAAATTCTTCCGTCCTCAATATTTAGCATACGCTAGAGATGGAACACTTAATGCAACTGCTTCAACTGAACAAGCCTTGCTAAATGAGGATTATATATTTTCTAAAAGAGAATCTATTGAAAACATTCTTAATTATTCTACAAACTTCGGAAAACACAATCTTAATTTATTAGGTGTAATTTCTTACGAAAGATTTAAACAGAGAAATTTGGGAGTTGGTGTCATATATAGTAAAGATGCTAGTAACAGCCTTCAAACTTTAGGTTCTGGTGCAGAAGGAATAAAGCCTACTAGTAACAATCAAACAAGTACTTTGGCTGGAAAATTAGTAAGAGCTCAATACAATTATGATGAAAAATATTTATTATCTGCTAGTTATAGACGAGATGCGTCTTCAAAATTTTCGGAAAATAATAGATATGGTAATTTCTTCGGATTTTCTGCTGGTTGGAATGTTAGTGAAGAAAATTGGTTTAACGTAGATGCAATTAGCAATCTTAAATTAAGAGGAAGTTGGGCAGAAGTTGGTAACCAAGGTATTGCACCTTATCAGTTTACAGCAATTATTGAATCTGGTATAAATTATCCGTTTGGTCCTAATGAAGAATTAAATTTTGGTTCTATTCAGCGTCGTTATGTAGATCCTAATATTAAATGGGAAACTACTATTTCTAAAAATATTGGTGTAGATTTATCTATGTTTAGTAATAAACTAAACATTACTGCAGATGTATATCAAAATGACAAAAAAGATATGCTTTTACAAGAGCGCCTTCCTGCATCTTCTGGTACTTACCATACACGAGCTTCAGGAGTTTATGATGTTAAGCAAATTAACGCTGGTGACATGGTTAATAAAGGACTAGAACTTTCTTTAAGTTACAAAGATCGAATTGGAGATGACTTAAAATATAGTATTTCAGGTACTTTTACTAAAAATATAAATGAAGTAACCGATTTAAACGGTATAGATAGAGGTTATGCCAATGGTAGACCTACAACCTCTTTAGGCGAAAATATAGATTACACTACTTTTTTAGCGAAAGGCTATGAAGCAGGCTCATTCTTTTTATTGCAAAACGATGGTGTTATAAAAACACAAGAACAATTAGATGCCTATAATTTGCTTGACGTATCAGCTACAGGTACGCCTCAATTAGGAGATATGATGTATAAAGATACTAATAACGATGGTGCTGTTAACGATAATGACCGTGTTTACTCTGGTTCTGGACAAGCTGAGTTTGAAGCCGGTTTAGGGTTAAACTTAGATTATAAAGGTTTCGATTTCTTTGTACAAGCTTTTTATTCTCATGGCGCAGAAGTATATAATGGGTCTAAATTGTACGCCTATACTCAAGGAAGACATACAGATTTATATAACATGTGGTCTCCACAAAATCCAACATCAGATGTTCCAACTTTTAGACGAAGTGCATTTCATAATAATGTAAGAGCTGCTTCTAATTATTTCTTAGAAGACGGAACGTATTTAAGAATTAGAACTTTAACACTTGGATACACTATTCCTGGTATAGAAGATATTGGTATTGATAAAGCTAGAGTGTATTTAACTTCAACGAATCCATTTACGTTTACAAATTACTCAGGGTATGACCCAGAAGTTGGTGGAGATGGAATCTTTACAAGAGGTGTAGATAGAGGGAACTACCCAGTTACTCGTCAATTCATGTTAGGTCTTCAATTAAGCTTTTAAAAAATAAAAATCATGAAATTAATAAAAAATAATACATTACTATTTGCTCTTGTATGCTCGTTATTCTTCGTAGCATGTGATGAAGATAGTTTTTTAACAGAAGTTAATCCAAATGCAATTACTACAGATACTTTCTGGAAATCTGAAAGACAATACAACAGTGCATTAACCACTGTTTATGGTGCATTACAGTTTCAAAGCATTAGTGGAGGAGAACTAATATACGAAATGGTTATGGGAGATATTGGTGGTACAGAATCTTGGTACAGACCAAATCTTTTTAGAAACTTAACCTATAACGATGGTATTTATCATGTAACGGATAAATGGAACGAACTTTATGTAGGTATCTTTAGAGCAAATCAAGTTATTCAAAATATACAAGATGCAGATGCTAGTCTTTTTACAGGTAACTCAAAAGCAGAAATTGAAGCGCAAGCAAAATTTTTAAGAGCCTTCTTTTACTTTCAATTAGCACATACTTATGGTGGAGGTGTAATTCACGATAAAGTAGCAGAAACTAAAGAAGAACTTTCTAAACCTTTTTCTACTATTGCAGAAATTAATGCCGCAATAATACTTCCAGATTTAGAATTTGCAATGAATAATTTACCACAATCATGGGAAAGTAACGATATGGGAAGAGCAACTTGGGGTGCTGCAACATCACTGTTAGGAAAGGTACATTTATACAATAAAGAGTGGCCAACAGCTGCTGGTTTATTTAAACAAGTTATAGATTCTAAAGTATATAGTTTAACCAAAGATATTTCAGACAACTTTCAGCATGAAAATGAATTTAATTCAGAATCTATTTTTGAAGTAAATTATTCTTTCGACTTAGCTCCTGGTGTAAATGGAGGTGCTGTTGATGATACTCCTTGGCAAACTAGTGCTGAATCTTCTTCAATTGCATCAGAAGTTGGATCAATACAATATGGAGGTTTTAATACTTTATTAGCTTCTTATAACTTACAAGAAATGTTGGTTTATGATGAAGTGGACCCAAATAATTCTATCAATAATGGGAACATAGAATCTACAAGAATGAATGCTACGATTGCAGTTAGATTTATGGAAGGAAAATATTATGGTTTGGATTTTGCTGATGTAAAAGGTTTTGGATTTGGACAAAGTGCTTATGTAAAAAAACACTCTAATTGGTATCATTTACCATCAGAACCTGCTAACCGCAGATCTGGTATTAATTTTAGACATATTAGATATGCAGACGTTTTATTAATGTATGCAGAAGCTGTACTTGGAGCAAGTGATGATTATGCAACAGCCATAGAGTATATAGATATGGTTAGAGCTAGAGCTGGAGTAATAACACTTCAAAAATACATGGACGATAATGGCGGTAAATTCCCACAATTACATGTTAGTAAGCAAGTACATGGAGCACACCCAATGGTACAAGCCAATGCACAAACAGTATTAACTCACCTACAACGCGTAGAACGCGCAGTAGAATTGTGTTTTGAAGGTCATAGATGGAAAGATTTAGTAAGATGGGGTATTGTAAAAGAAGTATTTACAGAGTTAAGAGCAGACGAAGTTTGGAGACTGGAAAACACTGACCTTTCATTTGATACTGCTCCATTATACATACCTGGTAGAATTAGACCCGATTTTGCGTTAAGTGCTACTAACTACAATGCGGAAAATCATAACTATTTCCCTATTCCTATACAAGAATTACAGACTAATCCGAATATAAATAACTAATTATGAGAAATTTAAATATATATAAGATATTATGCATTTCGCTTCTTGCCTTTTATGCATGCGATGATGAACAAATGTTAAATTTACCAGAAGCAAATCATAGGGTTATTGTTACTTCAGAAGCAAATGTTGAAAACAACATAAATATTGGTGGTCATATAGATTTTGGTGATATTTCTAGTGGAGTTGCTTCACGTACCTGGACCTTTCCAGAAAACGTATCAAGCATCTTTGGTTCAGACAAAAATACTTCTGGAGAAAATACTGTAAAAGGTTTCTTTAATGAAGTTGGAGTGCATAATGTAACTTTACACCAAGTTTTTAAAGGAGATGTTTATCGTAACGAAGACAGCTCAATGCCTAGTGGTTTAAAAGAATTAGACACTACAATTGTAGTAACTGTTTTAGCAGCTGTTAAAGCACAAATTACTGGTAATTACTTAAATGATGATGGATCTTTAGGTGCGCCAATTTCAATATCTGATGCTGCATTAAATGAAGTTACTGCAAGTAAAAAAGTAAGATTTTCTTATACTACAATTGGTGCTCCAGAAGTTTTTAATTGGACTTTTGGTACTAGTGGAGTTGATCCAACAACATTTGGTGGTACAAATACTGAAGTAGATATACAATATAAATCTTTAGGGAACTATGATTTAAAATTTATTGCCTCTAGATTAAGACCTTTTGGTGGTGATACTATATTTCTAAAAGATTTAATTAAAGTAATACCTTCTACAGAACCGGTATCGTTAGATGCTGTTAAAGCAAATGAAGGAAAAATTGACTTAGAATTTAGTAGAGATATGGATCCAGATTCTTTTGATGTTTCTACATTTGTAATTTCTTTAGAAAATGGAGGTACTACAATACCTACTTCTATAGTATCAACAGAAATTAAAGCAGGAGAAAACAATATTATTACTATTACTTTAAATGAAGTTATCTATAATAATGATACTGTAAAAGTTTCTTATACACCAGGAACTTTAAGAACCACAGATCAAGTAAATGCAACTGTTTTTAAAGATAAACCTCTTGAATTTAATTTAACTAATATTTTAAAAGGTTCTAATTTTGATTATAGTTTTGAAAACTCTACAGATGTAAATTGGCCATTAGCATGGGGCTCTGCTGGTATTTGGAATATTAATACAACACAAGCACAAGACGGTAACTCTAGTGCTTATGTAGAACTACCTGCAAGTGCAGATGGCTTTACTTGGGTACAACATGTAAGCAATGGAGCACAAAAAAAAGTTAGTTTTAAAGCTGGTAAAACTTACGAAATTGGGGCTTGGGTTTATTTATTAGACAATGGTAATTCTACTGGTTTTGCTCCAGATGTTAGAATCTATTGGAAAAGTACTGGAGATTACGATTGGAATGCTCCTGCCGTAGCTATTTTATCTGATGATATGCCTACTGGTACATGGGTGTATCAAAAAGCATTTATTAATTTCGGTGCAGATGGTGATTATGAAACAATAATTAGAGGGTGGAATAATAAAAACCCAAATAACGTTAAGTTTTACATCGATAATTTAACGATTGCAGAGGTTACCATAAGACCTTAATTTTATAATTAAGTATAGTTATTTAACTACAAATAAAGCCTTTAAGATTATTCTTAGAGGCTTTATCATTTACTCTGTTTTCTTTTATAAAAAGAAGGTGTATTATTTGTAAACTTCTTAAATTGTCTATGAAAAAAAGGAACAGACTCATAGCCACAAGCAAAACAAATTTCTCTTACAGACCAATCGGTGTCCATTAACATTCTTTTTGCCATATTTATCTTATATTGATTTAAAAAAGTAAAAAAAGGCCTTCCCATTATTTTATTAAAAAAACGAGAAAAAGACTGTTCAGACATATTTACTAAATCTGCTAATTCTTTTAATTGTATTTTTTTATGATAATGGCTTTCTACATAATCGTGTACTTTTCGAATGCGAGAACTATATTCTGAAGGCAAATCATCTATAAAACTTTTTTCTGAGAGTTCTCTATATTCAAACCTAGATAGTAATACCAATATATTTTGAAATTTTAAATACAATTCCGTTCCTTCTAAAGTCAATAATTCTTTTAGTAAAGTAAACACTTCAGAAGCATTTTCTTTTGTAAACAAAATACCTTTCGATGCCGCTTTTAGCATTTTAAAAACACTTTCCATTTCCGGTACTTTAGCATAAATACCCGTATTCCATTGAATAACAATTGAAGAGCAACCAGTATTGATTATCGAATTATTTTTCCAACAATGCGGCACATTTGTTCTTACTAAAACCAACTCACCTTCCTCAAACGGACCAACATAATCGCCAATAAATTTGGTTCCACTACTCTTTTCTATAAACGTAAGCTCATGCTGAGGATGAAAATGCCAAGGTGCATAAAACCGATCTCCAGAATACCTAAACGCAATAATAGATTTCTGATTATTTAAAGCTACTTTTTCAAATTTCGGCTGCATAAGTCTCTATTACATCTCAAATATATGCAATAAACAAAAACACACAACATAATAAGGTACTTTATTGCATAAATAAGGGAATCTTTCATTTCATAAATAGATAATCTTTGACAACTCTAAAATGTCAATTTAAATAATATGAAAGCAAGCGAATTTCCAGATGCGTTTAAAGATGCAAGACAAAAAGAAGGTGTTGGTAAAATGAATGACCAAGATGATCCTGTAACGATGGTTTTGCGTCATAAAGAAGTACGTAAATGTGCGCATCAATGGCAAGCTTTTCAATCTGGTGGAGATGAAGTTGGACGAATTGTAATTCCGTCTGAAGTAAAAATTAGAGACACTAGGCAAATTCCTTTTGAAGTAGATCCACCGCAACATAAATCGTTTAGAGACATTTTAGATCCTTGGTTTAAAAGACCTTTAAACGAAGAATATTCATCAAAAATAACAACCATTATTGAAGAGATTATTGATGAATCTTTAAAAAGTAATGAAGTTGAAGTTGTTGCCGATTTTGCTTTAAAACTACAATCTAGAGCTTTAACATTACTATTAAACATACCGTATTCTGAAGCCAATTTATGGATTTCATGGGGAACACACGTATTTAGAAGTGATGATTCTGATTTAGATGCAGACAAAGCAAATATTTTATATGATTATATTGATAAACAAATAGATTTGGCTATAGAAACACCAAGTGAGAGTTTGTATTCTGTGCTTTTAAATTCTGAAGTTGATGGTGAAAAAATGACAAAAGAAGAAGTAAAAGGCGTATTGATTTTAACTTTTGCAGGTGGTAGAGATACTGTGATTAATGCAGTTACAAACTCTATAGCTTACTTTGCAGGGAATCCAAAAGCTTTGGCGGTTTTAAAAGAAAAACCAGAAATGATTAACAATGCCGTTGAAGAATTGGTTCGTTATTTCTCTCCATTAACTCAAATGGGAAGAGTAGCAACTAAAGATACTCACGTCTGTGAACATGCTATTAAGGCAGATACAAGAATTTCTTTAAATTGGGCATCTGCCAACAGAGATGAAAACGTTTTTGAAACCCCAAATGAAGTCGTTTTAGACCGAAAAGTAAACCCACATGTTAGTTTTGGTTTTGGAACTCATAACTGTTTAGGAGCAACGCATGCTCGTCAAATTTTAAGAATACTATTGGCGAAATTATCACAAAAAGTAACTTCAATAGCAATTCTAGATTCAAAAGAAAATATAGAAAATTTAGGAGAATTTAATAGAAAAGTAGGTTTCGATTCATTGAACGTACAATTTAAAAAATAGTATAAAATGGCAAAAATAACATTTATAACAGCAGACAACGAATCAATAACTGTTGAAGGTACTTCTGGTTCAGTAATGGAATTAGCAGTAAATAATAACATAAAAGGAATAGATGGAGATTGTGGTGGTGTTTGCTCCTGCGCTACATGTCATGTACATGTTGAACCAGAATTTGTAGCAAAAACAGGGCAAGCAGAAGAACTAGAAAATGATATGTTAGAATTTGATGATTTAACAAACGAATACAGTCGTCTTTCTTGTCAGCTTCAAGTAAGTGAAGATTTAGATGGAGTTGTTTTTAAAGTTGCAAAATAAATTTTGATGTTAGATACAGCGAATCAAGTTTGTGTAGTTATTGGAGCAAGTCATGCAGGTGTTAATTTTGCTTTCAATTTAAGAAAAGAAGGTTGGCAAGGAGAAGTTATATTATTTGATTCAGATCCAAATATTCCATATCACAGACCTCCATTATCAAAATCTTACATCATCGATGGAGATTTAAATAGCAACCTTTTAAAACCGCTTGAAAGCTATAAAAAAGACAACATCACTTTAAAATTAGGGGTAAAAGTTTCTTCAATTAATAGAAATAACAGAACAATTTCTATTGAAAATAAAGGAACTCAAAAATATGATAAATTAGTAATAGCAACAGGTGCAAGACCATTTATTCCACCAATTTCTGGAATAGATTCTGCCGCCAATTTATTTCCTATGAGAACAGCTAATGATGCAATAGAAATAAAAAAAGCTATTGATTCATCAGAAAAAAAGCGAGTAATCATTATTGGTGGAGGTTATATTGGTCTTGAAACTGCAGCGTCATTAAAAAAGACAGGTGCATCAGTAACAGTTTTAGAGAGAGAAGAACGTATTTTAGCTAGAGTTACCGCTCCAGTTATGTCAGATTATTTTATGGAATTACATCAACAAAATGATGTTCAAATTCTTACAAATAACAATGTCTCTTTTATAAAAACTGAGAACGGTCTGAATACTATTTTTTGTGATAATGAAACTTCTTTTGAAGCAGACATTGTCATTGTCGGTGTTGGTATTAGAGTAAATACTGAACTTGCTGATACTGCTGGTTTAGAAATTGAACAAGGAATTAAAGTCAATGAATTCTCACAAACAAATGACGAGAATATTTATGCTATTGGTGATTGTACTTTTCATTACAACCCACACTACAAAAGATATCTACGTTTAGAATCTGTTCAAAATGCGGTAGATCAAAGTAAAGTTGCAGCGGCATCAATTTGCGATAAACAACTTGTTTATGACACGATTCCCTGGTTTTGGTCAGATCAATATGATGTAAAACTACAAATGGTTGGTTTATCAAATGGGTATAATGATGTGATTGTTAGAAAAGAAGAAACGGAAAACACTAGTTTTTCTGTTTGGTATTTTAAAGATGATGCATTATTAGCTGTAGATGCAATAAACAATGGAAAAGCCTTTGTTTTAGGTACAAGATTTATCAAAGGGAAACAAAAAATTAATAAAACGAAGTTGGTTGATGTTTCAATACCAATGAAACCTACAACATTTTTATAAAAAATAAATTTATGAGTATACAATCTAAATCTGCAATTGCAAAAGGGGATGGTTCTTTTATTATTGACACGATAACAATCTCAGACCCAAAAGGGGATGAGATTATTGTAAAAATAAAAGCTGCTGGTTTATGTCACACAGATCACGATTCTTTAAACTGGGGAAAACCAATTATTTTAGGTCATGAAGGTGCAGGAATTATAGAAAAAATTGGCGCCGATATTACCGATTTTAAAATAGGTGACAAAGTTATTTTAAACTGGGCAACACCTTGTATGAAATGTTTTCAATGTCAAGAAGGCAACCAGCATATTTGTGAAAATAATTCACCTGTAACTGCTGGTGGAAATGGTTATACTCCTGGTCATGCACATTTAGAAGGCTCTAAGTGGAATAATCAACCTATAGAACGTTCTTTTAATATTGGTACGTTGGCAGAATATGCTTTGGTAAAAGAATCTGCTTGTGTAAAATTAGAAAGCGAAATGCCAATGCCTTCAGCAAGTATAATTAGTTGTGGAGTAATGACAGGTTACGGTTCTGCTGTAAATACAGCGAAAGTTACTGCCGGAAGTTCTGCCGTAATTTTAGGAACTGGAGGTGTTGGTTTAAACGTAATTCAAGGTGCTAGAATATCTGGAGCAGCAAAAATAATTGCCATTGATATTAATGCTGAACGTTTAGAAATGGCAAAACAATTTGGAGCAACCCATACTATTCTAGCAAATAAAAATGATATTGGATTGATGAAAGCATCAGAAGAAGTAAAGAAGTTAACAGAAGGAAGAGGTGCTGATTTTGCTTTTGAGTGTACTGCTATTCCTGCTTTAGGCGCTGCTCCTTTAGCGATGATCAGAAATGCTGGAACCGCTGTTCAAGTTAGTGGAATTGAAGAAACGATTAATATTGACATGAACCTTTTTGAATGGGATAAAATTTACATCAATCCATTATACGGGAAATGTAGACCACAAATAGATTTTCCGAAATTGGTGAATTTATATGATAAAGGCGATTTATTATTAGACGAAATGATTACCAGAACATATCCTTTAGAAGAATTACAACAGGCTTTTGATGATATGTTAGCGGGTAAAAATGCAAAAGGTGTAATTGTATTTTAATATGAAAAGTAGCTTTAAAACCGTAGAACTTTCAGATTTAAACTTTGAATCTCAAGGATTAAGATTCTTAACCGTAAAAACGCCTAATTTAAAAGGAAGAGGAGACATTTGCCTATATGTTCCAGAAGTTGATAATTTTGATAACCTTCCTATTTACATCTTATTACATGGTGTTTATGGAAGTGCTTGGATTTGGGCAATGAAAGGTGGTGCGCATGTAACTACAGAAAAACTAATTAAAAATAACACGATTAAACCTGCGATTATTGCAATGCCTTCTGATGGACTTTGGGGAGATGGTTCTGCATATTTTTCTCATCATCAAAAACAATTTGATAATTGGATTGTAAATGATGTGATTACTGCAATAAAAGAAAATATTCCTGAAGCAAAAAACTCAACTTCTACTTGCATAGGTGGTTTGTCTATGGGCGGTTATGGTGCTTTATCTTTAGGCGGAAGATTTCCTGAAAAATTTAAAGCAATTTCTGGACATAGTTCTATTACAAAACTAGAACAAATGCAACTGTTTACAGATGATTCTTTAGACGAATATCTAAAGGAAAGTAAAACGTCAAATTTAATAGATATTTTAAAGAAAAATAAAACAAGCTTACCTCCTATTCGTTTTGATTGTGGTGTTAATGATTCTTTATTTGAAGCTAATAAATTACTTCATAAAGAACTTATAAAGGAAAATATCCCCCATAATTTTGAAGAATTTAAAGGCGGACACGAATGGTCTTATTGGATAGAGCATTTAGAAAAAACATTACTTTTTTTTGATAAATTGGTTTAAAAAAATCTTACATATAAGATTATTGAGTTAGTCATTTAGTTTCCGTATCTTATAGCTTTAAAACATTGATATATGGATAATTTTGAAGGTCAAGATATACTAAACTTTATAAAAGAACTACCAAATGATGAAGCCTGTAAAGCTTATTTATCAAAAATAAAATGGCAGGATGGTTTTAAATGTAGTAAATGTGGACATACAAAAGGTTGTGAAAAAGCTGGATATAATTATCACTGTTATGCTTGCCATCATGTAGAAAGTGCTACTGCAAATACACTTTTTCATAAAGTTAAATTTGGATTGCAAAAAGCGTTTTGTGTTGCTTTTGAAATGAGCACAAATAGTAAAAGTACTTCAAGTATTCAAATGGGTAAACGCTTTAGTATTCGTCAAGGAACTGCATGGTATTTTATGCAAAAAGTTCGTAAAGCAATGAAAAGTAGTCAAAAATATCCTCTAGAAACCTTAATTCATGTTGATGAGTTTACTGTTGGAGGAAAAGAAGAAGGAAAACAAGGTAGGAGTTACGATACAAAAAAGAAAAAAGCCGTAATTGCAGTAGAATTAACAGATAACAATAAGGTGAAAAGAGTTTACATTAAATCTATAAACGACTATTCTGCAAAATCATTAACACCAATTTTTGAAGAACACATAAGTAAATCTGCTAAAATAATAACAGATAAATGGAGAGGATATGAACCTTTGAAAGAAGTTTATAACATTGAGCAAATCTATAGTAATAATGGTGCTAACTTTAAACAATTACATGTCATGATTATGCAAGTTAAGTCTTGGCTTAGAGCAATACCAACTCATGTAAGTAAATGGCATATTCAAGCTTATTTTGATGAATTTTGTTTTAGAATTAATAGATCTCAATTTCAGAAAAGTATATTTCATAAAACAATTGAAAGAATGGTAGTTGCCAAACCAGTTTATCAAAATCAAATAAAACAGAAGCTAAACGTATAACTCAATTAAATTATTTAAACATTCATCACTAATCTCCAAACTATCCTTATCTATAACACCACTCATTAAAAGTACTTACGAACCAAATTATTAATAGATAATATTAGAAATTCATATCAACTATTAAAATTCAGGATAATCACTTTTATCTTTTGGCAATTGTATTTCCTTACCATTATACTTCCAATATTCCGATTCTTTTAAAGAAGAATGAACTTCAATCTTAAAGTCAGCAGAAATATGAATTAAACTTTTTTCGTAATTACAAGAATCAAATAAGTCGTGAATATCTGATCGTAATAAAATGCCGTTTGTTACTGTACTTGTATGTGCTCCAGAATAAGGTTGAATATGAGCTGCTTCTAAAATTTCTAAAACTTCACATCCAGTTACGGCACAAGTATTATCGTAAGCCTTTAAAAGTTCTTTTCTAAACTTTGATTGACCTAAACGCTTTTTTACTTTTTGATAAGTGTATTCTAGATCTTCTTCATTTAATTCAGTATCTATTAAAACATCAAGAGAGTTTTTAAATAGTTTTTCTAAATCGAAATCCTTAGAATAGAATAATAACTTTTTAGTACTATTTCCTCCTGTAGAAGATTTACTTTGTCCTGATTGCTTTATAGACTTTTTTATATCCTTTAAGAAATCTTCGAAACTTATTAATTTACTTAGATCTATTTTGAAATCACCATCAATTAAAATTTTGCGTTCACTTGTCGTTGTATAGTTTGAAGAATTAGAAGCAACATAAATTTCTAAATCTGAAACTTTAGCATTCTGTATTTTTTTTAGAACATAAGCTAATAATAGACTGTGTTCTGGGTTTCTATAATTATCAGATCCTTTTGTTCCTCCACGTGATTCTATAATCAATCCTTTCAGGACTATCTTTTTCTCTAAACCATAGTTTAGTTTCGCATCAAATTCTGTTTTAATTTCTTTCATTTTTTTCTTTTTTCTTTTATTTTTTTTACAAACTCTCCACAACTTGTCCTGAGCTTGACGAAGGATCCACCAAACCACTCATTAAACGTGGTAACAAAATATCTCGCGCTTCTTTTAAGTGTTGGTTTTGGTTGTATAGAATTTCAATTAAATCATATTTTGGTGAAATTTGTTTTTCAAACTCTAGTAAAATATCCTTTGATGGTTTTTTGAATTTAATACCTTGAATTATCCCTTGACTAATATTTTCTTGAGCAGCTCCCATTCTGAAATTCAAAATATATTCCTTTTGATTTAACAGAAATTGATGTAGAAAGTATGATTTATAAATATCATCTTTTACTAAAAAACCACAGCAAGCTTGATTAGTAGAAGCTTCAAAAGTTAAGAATGTAGTTTCTCCAATAGTATTTCCATACATAGCTAATAAAACTGTTTTCTTCGGAAATAATTTAGCAGATGATTTTGACAAACCTAATTTTGTGATCTTCTGTTCAGAATCTATCAAGATAAAATTTTTAAGCTCACCTGTTCTTACCCAAGGAATTGTCCCATTTTCATAATACTCTGATTCCTTTTTTCTACTTGGTGTTCCGCCTGAAGAAGTTTTTGCAAACTCTCCTAAAGTTGAAATCTCCCACCCAAAAGGCAAACCACTAACCACATCAATCTCCACATTCTCATAACCAGGAAATTTAAAACGTACAAACCACTCTTCATAGGTTTGTTGTGCTTGTTCTTCTAATAATTTGATGCGTTTAAGGTTGTTTTCTATTAAATCATCATAAGCCGATAAAATGGCTACTATTTTGCGTTGGGTTTTTATTGGTGGAATAGTAACTTTTGCATCAGCAATATCATTTGCACTTACAGCTGGATAATTTGCTCCTTTTTCAACAGAAACTAAATATGATGTAAAAGAATCTTCAGAAACTATATAATATAAATATCTTGAATCTATCTTTTCTTCAATCGGAGATAATATTGCAAATCCTGTTGAAACTACTGTGTTCTCTGGAAAATCATTTAAATAACAATAAGTTTTATTTCCAGGTCTTACAGTTGCAATAATTGAATCATTTTTAATTGGTATTCTTTTAGCTCTTGATGGTGCATCATTTTTAGAAATATTATTACTAAAATCTACATTTCCAGAACCAACAGATGAAATATCTAAATACGTAATGTCTTCAAAACTAAAATTCTTATTAATATTTTTATTATTAATATTACAAACATCTCCTAACTTAATTTGTTTCCAACCTTCCATCATAACTTCACCGATTGAATTTGATCCATTAAACTATTGGCTTCGGTGTTTAGTTGTGCTAATTCGGTATGTATTTCTTGCATTCTGCCTTTGTAGTCAAAATCCATATCAATATCAATCTTAACACCAACGTAACGTCCTGGAGTAAGGCTGTAATCTTGTGCTGCAATTTCTTCTAGAGAAGCTATTTTACATAAGCTTTCTATGTCTTGGTATTTTCCCTTTTGGGAAATGTTGGGTTAGCCAGTTATTTGCATCATGAGATTGCTTCGTGCCTCGCAATGACGGTTCTTTTTGCAATGACGGTTCGTTGGTGCGAAAAGCATCCATAATAGCAGTTAAACCTTCTAATTGGTCGTCGCTAAACTCGTTAATAGTTGTGCTTACTTTTTTAAAGGTGTTACGCGCATCTATCATTAAAACTTTGTCTTTGTTTTCTGCTTTTTTTCCTTTGTTAAAAAACCAAACATGACAAGGTAAACTTCGTGTGTAAAAGAAATTGTTGCTTATAGCTACAATACATTCAACATCACCAGACTCAATTAGTTTTTGGCGGATTAGTTTTTCGGCATTTCCTGCATCGGTTGCAGAACTTGCCATAACAAAACCTGCTCTTCCTGTTTCATTTAAATAACTATGAAAATACTGCATCCACAAATAGTTACCATTGCTAATGGTGCCTTTTCCTGTAAGTGGTGCGCCAAAAGGTAAACGTTCGTCGTCTGCTAGAAACTTATTTTTCGCATCAATTTTATCGACATTAAAAGGCGGATTTGCCATGACAAAATCGCACTTTCCAGTTAAGTGATGCGGATTGTTATAAAAACTATTGGCTTCTATAATTTTGCCTTCTATACCATGTATGGCAAGGTTCATTTTTGCCAAACGGGTATTGTTGCTTTTTAATTCTGTACCATAAACGGTAATCGCCTCGTTAACGCTTTTGTTTTCATGGTCTTTTATAAAATGAGCGGTTTGCACAAACATACCACCAGAACCCTCTTGGATCAACACAAAAAGTTGTGGAGTAAAATAAAAAGGAAGAACTTTGACTTTTAAATTACTTCTATTTTGGATACTTCAATTGAGCTTATTAAATTATTACTACCAGAAATACTTGTTAACTATTTTAAACTTACCAAACACGAAGTTAAAAATGAAGAACTCCATTTCTATTTCACTGAGTTAAACACAATTCCTGAAGAATTTAAAACACTTAAATTAAGCTCTAAAGGATTTTTTCCAGAAGCCACTATTCAAGATTTTCCTATTCGAGGTAAAAACGTTTTTCTACATGTTATTAGAAGGCGTTGGATTGATGATAATTCTAAAAAATTAGTGATAAGAGATTGGCAGTTAGTAGCAAAAGGCACTAGAATTACTAGTGAATTTGCTGCTTTTTTAAAACAAATCAGTCTGTAATAATGCTACAAGTACATCTGTTGTAGCAACCTTTTACGGAGTAAGCCCTAGAAACTTACAGAGACAATACAAAGATTATTTAAGTGATTTTAAGCAATGGAACCAAAAACCACATGCTGAACAATGGTTGCTTTTTCCTGAAAATACTGGAAGCTATCTTTCCATAGATGAAACAGCATTTTCTAATGGAGATTTATATACTATCGTGACTAATAAAAATGCGAATGGAAAAAAAGGTGCTTTACTGGCCATGATTAAAGGCACTAAAGCAGAAGATGTTATTAGAATCCTTAATAAAATCTCTTTAAAACAACGAAAAAAAGTAAAAGAAGTAACCTTAGACATGGCAGCAAACATGGGGTTAATCGTTAAAAAATCATTTCCAAAAGCAGTACTAGTTATAGATCGATTTCATGTGCAAAAATTAGCTTTAGATGCTTTGCAAGAAATTAGAATTAAACATCGTTGGGAAGCAATAGATAAAGATAACGACGCCATAGAAAATGCTAGAAACAACTCCTTAAAATATGTTCCTAAACTACTACCAAATGGAGATACTCTAAAACAATTATTAGCTAGAAGTAGATACCTATTGTATAAATCTAGTAACAAATGGACTAACTCCCAACAAGAAAGAGCTGAAATACTTTTTAAAACTTATCCAGATATAGAAAAGGCATACAATTTATGTCAAAACTTATCCTGGATTTACAATCAAACAAAAGATAAAACCGTTGCCTTAACTAGACTTGCTAAATGGGATGAAAATGTAAGACAAGCGAAGTTTAAAAGCTTTAATACCATTGCTAGAACAATGTCTATACATTATCAGAATATACTCAACTATTTTGACAATAGAAGTACAAATGCTTCTGCAGAATCGTTTAATGCTAAAATAAAAGCATTTAGAGCACAATTTAGAGGTGTTAGAAACATCAAATTTTTCCTTTTTAGACTCTCAAATATTTATGCCTAATTTCTAAATCCCACAACTTTTGGACTTGATCCAAACTCTTGGTAGCTTTTTGGCAAAATACCCGCTAAATCTGGATATTCGGCTTCAATAAGCTTCATAGCATTGTTAATGGCTTCGGCTATGTTTTCGCCTTCAGGCAAACCTGCTAAGTAATCATACTTTGCTTTTTCGGGAATAAACATAGCGCCTTGTCCTGCAAAATCGTCTTTATTGGCTGCTCGTTTTTTTCCTGTACGCGGATTTATTGGTAAGCTGTTTTGCACTTCAACCTTAGCATCTTCGTATCTGTTTTGTGCAAAACGTAAGAGTACTAAACCTAATAATGGGTCTTTGTATTCGCCTGCTGTTAATTTAGAGTTTGCTCTAAGATCATCGGCTGCGTCCCAAAGTTCGGTTTCTAATTGTTTTATATTGGTTTGGTTCATTTCTATTTTTTATGCTATTGCGGAATAGCCGTATTGTTAGTTTTGTACTTGAAAGGAAATTTTGTTAATCACCTCCAAAAACACTGTCGTAGCTCATAGAATCTTCATCAAAATCATCATCATGGCGATCTGGAAACATACGATCTAACTCTTCTTCTGGATCAAATTCTTGAGAATTTTTTACAAACTTTTCTATTTTTTTAATTAGTTTTTCTAGTTTATCTAATTCCATAGAAGCAGGTACTTCTTCTGTGGAAACAAAATTGTACTTCGGATGTTTTTCTGCTTGTTGATATAAGTAATCCGTATCAAACTTTATTTCTTCAATTAAATGATAGAATTCTCTTTCTTCAATGTCAGATTTTTTTTCTTTTAATTTATTGAATGCTTTTTGATGATTTTCGAAGTATGTCATTTGTTTTTTTGCGCAATTTAAAATACAGATACGCCAAAACATGACGTATTTAAGAAACTATTTAGTTTTCTTTTTCGGAAAATTAAAAGTAGTAAATTCCATTGGTATTTGATTACGGTTTCCCATAATTATGTAAAACTATAATTAGCATAAAATAGCCTAAAAATGCTTACTTACTATTTTAAAAACCAAATAAACTCATAACCAGATAGCTACATTTACATTCATTAAAATCAACAGTAAAAAAAGATCAAATATAATTTTGAAAAACTACGCTTTTATTTATTGAAACCAAATTAGTCTTTGGCTTTTCTTCTGTTGGTTAGAAGCCCTACTCCACAGCTATCTAAATAAAATAGTCACCCTGTTTTTTTTATAATAAATTCAGAAATAGCAACTTTTTACTTTTTTTGATAATTTACATTAGATTGATCTATAATTATTATTCCTCACCATTTTTAAAATCGCATCATCTGCAAGCTCTTTTGTATATACCATTAAGTAATCACAGTTTATACAATGTCTTCACGTTAAATTTGCAACCTCTAACTTATCTCAATCTATTTAATACAAGCAATTCATTCTCTTTACAATTTATACGTTTTTTTTATTGAAAGCCTTTCATTTTCTTCAAACCTAATGAGAATAAACGAAACAAAGGTTTTGAGACTCCTTTTTGGCTATTAAGTCAGTTTTGTTAATTTTTTATATCATTTAAACAAAGAACAATGCAACTGCCATAAAGAACAAGTTACGATGTATGAGCTAAAAAAGCATACAAATAAGAAAATCAGCTAATTATCAATATAAAATGATAACTAACTGATTCTAAAAAATGACAACTTTTAAAATACTACTTTATTCGTATGTTAAATATGCAGAAACTAACCAATGATTTAATTTATCTCCGTCTACTGGTGTAGCAGCAATTTTTATTTTTAATGTGTGATCTCCCGCTTTTAAATCTCCTAAATTAACAACCATAGGCTTTACAAAAGAGCCTGGACACCAATTAGATCTAGATAAATCTGATGAAGCAATACGTTCTTCAATTTCTTTAACTTGATAAGAATGAGTTTTAGAATCTATATAAGATGCAGAATCTTTTCTAATCCAAACGCCAGAAGTAGGGTTAAATCTTCTAAATGAAGCACAATCATCTCTCCAAGGAATGGTATCTAAAACCAATTTGTTGTTAAAAAACACACTATTCTTAATTTTGATAAATTCATCACCACCACTATGCCCTCCATGACCTGTTGTAATATAATGTAATTTTACATTTTTTGCATTCTTTTTTAAATGTATAGACTGCTCTAAATTATTATGAGCGAAATTGTCTGGTATTTGCTGTCCGCCTACATAAGGTATTGTATTCACCAAAGGCAATACAGATACTTTTTGCTGTTTTCTATTAGAGTACGTTAGTTCTAAGTCAAATTCATATCCTTCTGCTGTCCAAGTATCAATCCAAACACCAACGTAAAATGTACCTGTTACTAAACTCTCTAAATCTGTAATGTCATTTTCCCAAACTACTTGTTTTTCCCAACTTGGTATGTATACTGGTCTTCTATATTTTACTTTATTATCGCTGTAATACCCTACTCCAAAAGGAGTCATAAATCGCATTAGTTCTACAACAGGATTGTAATTTGTTCCTTTTACAAAACCGGCATATTTACCATCGATATAAGAATCTTTTGGAAAATCATTCTTTTTTTCTGTAACAGAAAGTATAGATAGTTTTTTTGGATCACTTACTACAAAACAAGAACCAGATTTATCCCAACGATCACCATTTGAGCGTACAGTTATTTTTATTTTTACGTCTGTTCCTTTTTTAAACTCTGGAATGCTTACTTTTTTATACACCAATCTTCCGCTCATTAAGCTTACTGCCTCTGAGTCTGTACCTTTTTCGCCACCAAAATTTAAAACTTGTTTATTAAATACATTAATTTTAGTAATATTTTCTTGCGCAAACAAATTAACACAAAGCACTAATAAACCGATTGTTATACTATTTTTAAACTTCATTTTATTCTAATTAATTATTATTTATGTAATGTATACTTAATAACAACAGGTAGGTGATCTGACGGAAATTTACCATCTTTAGAATCACTTAAAGTTGCATATTCTAATACTTTAACCTGTTCTTTACTTGTAAAAATATAATCTATTCTATCTACAACTGGTTTGTTAAAATCAAAAGCATTAAAGGTTCCGATAGGCCCAAAAGGTTGTGATTCACTTGCTATCTTAGCATCATTAAAGGCATTGGATAATAATTGAATGGGTGCTGTTTCTGGTTTCAAGTTAAAATCTCCCATTACAAGAACAGGTAAATTATCTGTGTTAAATTCGGCTATTTTATCAATGATTAATTTAGCACTTTTTACTCTCGCTATGTTACCAATATGATCAAAATGCGTATTAAAAACCCAAAACTGATCATTATTAGACTTATTAATTAAAAGAGCGAACGTACAAATTCGCTCCATAGAAGCATCCCAACCAACCGAAATTTTATTTGGTGTTTCAGACAACCAAAATGTACCTTTATTTAGGACATTAAATTTTTCTTTCTGATAAAAAATAGCACTGTACTCACCTTTGGTTTTACCATCATCTCGTCCAACTCCTACATAAGAATAACCTACCAAATACTATCTAAATACTGTACTTGATGCTCCAAGCCTTCTTGTATACCAAAAACGTCTGGACTATTATACACTATTTGATTACTTAAAAAATCTTTTCTATTGGACCATCTGTTTACACCATCGTTCGGGTTATCATACCTAATATTATAGGTCATTATTTTATAGGCTTCTTTTTCCGAAGTACAAGAAAATAAAAAACAGACTAAAAGTAAAATAACCGTTTTTTTCATATTATTTATTTATTTATTGGTGAAAATCGGATAGCTTGTCCACCACCACCAGCTAATTTTATAGTTAGATTGGTTTTTGAAGTCACTTCTTTTTTTAGAATATCAATTTCTGTCGGATTGGTTTTCCAATCGGCATTCATACCATCGGCATAGATTTGAGCGATGTACGTTTTATTCTCTTCAAGAAAACTTAACTCTATATCTAATTCTCTTTGGCTCTCATCTGTAATGCTTCCTAAAAACCAATCATCACTATTTTTATCTTTTCTAACAATGGTTATGTAATCTCCTATTTTTCCATTAATCATTTTTGAAGACTCCCAATCTGTAGCAACATCTTCAATAAATTTAAAAGCAGGTTGATTTTCATAATTCTCTATCAAATCAGATGCCATTTGCATTGGGCTATACAACACAACAAATAAAGCTAATTGCTTTGCTAATGTTGTATTTACTCTGGAAGTTCCATCATCTAAATCATTCCATTTCACTCTGTTTTTAGCGTTTTTATATAAAATATCAAATACACCAGGTGTATAATCTATTGGTCCTGCTAAACCTCTTGTAAAAGGCAAAATTGTATAATGTTCTGGTGGATTCCCTGAACTCCAAGCATTCCATTCCATACCTCTTGCACCTTCACGAGTCATCATATTTGGATAGGTTCTTCTTATTCCTGTGGGTTTAATCGGCTCATGAGCATCAATCATAATTTTATATTTAGTAGCAGTTTTAACAACCTCTCTATAATGATTTACCATAAACTGCCCATGATGAAATTGACCTTTTGTTTGAATGCCTCCTGCGTAACCCGTTTTTACAGCTTTAACCCCCAATTGTTGATACATTGAAAAAATAGGTTCTAATTTATTTTCAAAAGATTGTGCAGCCCCACCAGTTTCAACATGACCAATAAATGAAATGTTTTTTTCAGTTGCATAGTTTGTAACTTCTTTCAAATTAAAATCGTCGTAAGGTGTTACAAAATCGAAAGCATCCTTCTTTCCCCAATTTTCCCAACCTGTGTTCCAGCCTTCAACTAAAACACCTTTAATTTTATGTTTGTCTGCAAAATCGATGTATTTCTTTGTTTCTTCGGTTGTTGCTCCATGTCTTTCACCTAAAGTCCAAGTTTGTGTTCCTAAGTGCATTCCCCACCAAATTCCAATATACTTCATGGGTTCAACCCAAGACACATCTTCAATTTTATTTGGTTCATTTAAATTCAAAATTAAATTAGACTCCACTAAATCTTTTGCATTGTCTGTTATTTGAATGGTACGCCAAGGAGAAACCATTGGTGTTTTTGCTTTTACTTTAACACCATCTGGCCACGGTGCCAAATCACTTTTAAAAGAAAATGAGGCCGCTTTATTTTTCTTTAAAGTCATGCCTGCATAATTTGTTAAATTCGCTTCATGAATACTTATAAAATTACCAGCTTCCGTTTCTAATGTTATTGGTGTATTTGCTGACTCAATTTCATTTAAAGATGCATTTTTATAGAGTGTTTCGTATGATTCAAAATTTGCTGGAATATACCAACCACTATGGTTTTTCACGAAATTAAATTCCGTTAATTCTTGTGTAATTAGAAGACTGTCTACATTTTTTTGTTTAGGAATTTCATAGCGAAACCCAATACCGTCGTTGTAAACTTTAAAATAAAGATTCAGTTTTCTTTTGAATCCATCTTTTTCTTGTAAGCAAATTAATAGTTGATTGTAATTATCTTCTATTACACTTTTTTCTCCCCAAGCTGTAGTCCATTTGGTGTTGGATTGTGTAATGCTATAATCTGTTACTATAAAGTTTTTAGATAAAGGATTTGCATTTTTAAATTCGTACCCTAATTTTGAGGAATTTATAATTACAGAATCTTTAAAATTAACCATGTAAGATATACCACTGGTCGTCTGTATTGATACCCCAATTTTGTTATTTGGTGATTCAATTTTTAAAACCTTTTCACTAGAGCAGCTTACAAATGAAAAAATTAACAAGAATGCTATATAAGTTTTTTTAATCTTCATCTTTATTTAATAAATTTTAATTTACGATTGGCCTTATTTAGCCGAACGACCTACATTAGAGCGAAACGTTAGTTTACTGGTAGCATCGGTTACTTTTTTAAACTTTAGAACGATTCCCTTTTTATAGATTAAAGCGACTACCTTGTAAACTTGTTACTTCTTTACCTCTAACTTTTTTACCTTTAAAGTTGATAGATTGATGCCTAAAAATGGCACAGCTTGATTCTACTTATACTATTCCTTTTAAGCAAAATAAAAAGGAAAATTAGAATTAATTTTTATACCAATAACTTAATTTATATTAAGTTAATATTTTGTATTCTAGTAATTTACGATTCTAAAATCAATAGCCCAGTCTTTCTTTTGCATCTTCTTGATTAAAATCAGATTTTTTAAAGGTATGAGCTTCTGTATTAAATACGTGCTCATTAAAATTAAATTCACCTTGAGAAAAAGCTATATAAAAGTATTTGAATGTTTCTGCAAAAACATAAGTAGCTAAATAATCTTTTGGCTCTTTTGTTCTAACATCTTTGATTGAATTGTAGGCTACATCATTTCTACAATACTTATTTATATCTTTCCAATACTTCTTAATCATATTCAAATACTCTTCCTTACCTGTTATTTCATGAAGGTAATATGCTGACTCAATTATTTCTGGGTTTATTTCTGATTCTGCATATTCAATTCTATCCTCATCATATTTATATCTAGTTGGTAGAAGTCCATTTTTATCCCACAACCAATCCCAAGTTTTTTGATTTTTTTCTGCGGCAGAAATATCTCCAGAAATTGCTTGTATAGCAGGGAAAAAAGCATCGTATAAAGATACAGAGCGTTTTAATACTTTACCTGTTTCCATATCAACAATAGTGTAGAATGTATGTCCCTCGTATTCATCTAACAAATATTCATCAATTTTAGATTTACTAAAGTCCCAGATTTCTTTAATTTCAGGATCAGGAAAAATCATCCAACTTTTATACATATATTCATAATAAGCATCAACTCCAGCCTGCAGATGGTGCCATTTTGTACCAACCCATTCACCTGTATTTATGTTTATTTGCTCACCAGGCAAACCTATTTTTGATTTGCGATTAAAGACAGCTTTTGTTGCTTTTTTAGCAGCTTGATAGTATTTAGGATCCTTTGTATAATAACTTAAAATACCAAACTCAAATAAATAAGTGGCTGCTTGTGCAACGTTAACCACATCACCTTTTCCTTCTCCTAAATTACCTGCTAACTTGCCTGTTTTTAAATTAACTGAATGAGCAGGAATTCCTGTAGGAGTATTAAATGCTGGTAAAATTCTATCACCAAAATCTTTAGTTTTAGCTAAAATAGCTTCGTTTTTTGTGTAATGATACATTGATAATAAACCACCTAAAATTCTTATGTTTACCTCAAAAGTTTGAACATATAAATCTTTATCCCAATCCATTGCGAGCGCATAGTCTTCAATTTCTTTAGCTTCTTTTTCTAAGCCCATTACTTTTAAGGTGCTATAAGCGTCTATTGGAGAAATTCCCAAAGAACCTTCATACCAATCTTTGTGTGATTTAGATAAAGGTAATAAAACATCATGACCCCAAGCATATTTTTTATAAGCATTCCAAGAGCGTAATGTTTCTTTTTTAACTTCATCTTGGAGCATTGAAATTTCTTTATCCTTTACTTTCTGTTTGGTTTTTGTTTTATCTTCTTGCTTACAAGAAAGCAACATGAATACACTAAAACAGATAACTATTAGTTTATTGATTTTAATCATTTTTACTTAGTTTATTTTTGAATAATTTTTAAATTTTGACCATTAACAAATTCATCATTTGAAATAAAATAACTCTTATAATTTTTTCCGTTAAGTTCTATTCCTTTTATAACAGCTTCTTTATTACCAACTCTTTCAATTATAATTTTTTTGTTCTTATAATATCTTGTGTCTAAATGAATGGTAATTTTATCAAATGTCGGTGCTGTAATTGTGTACATAGGATCTGCAGGAGAAACTGGATATATTCCCATCATGCTATAAATTAACCAAGCAGACATGGTTCCAGTATCATCGTTTCCAGGCAAACCTGCCGGTTTATTTGTAAAATATGTATGAATTAAATTGGTAACACGTTGTTGTGTTTTCCATTCATATCCTTTTGCATAGTTGTATAAATAGGGGTAAGCAATATCTGGTTCATTCGCCATATCAAATTGTTTTTTCTCAAAAACTTCATCTAATTTAGCAACGTATTCTTTTTTACCTCCCATTAACTTCATTAGGGCTTTTGTATCATGTGCAACCATAAAAGTATATTGCCATGAATTCCCTTCTATAAATCCGACATTTTTTTCGAAATTAGCACCTTGATTAGGATTAAAAGGCGAATGCCATGAACCATCATCATTTTTTGGACGCAATAAATTAAATTCCTTGTCAAAGAAACTTCTATAGGAAACAGCACGATTAGAAAATAATTTATAATCTTTTTTCTTCCCTAATTTATTTGCCAATTGTGCGATTGCAAAATCACTGATGTTATATTCTTGTGTTGTTGAAACAGAACCGCTATTGGTTGTTTTTGTTGATAAATATCCGTTCTTTATATAATCTTTAATTCCTGGTCTTAACGAGTTGTTTTCTAGTTGTGTAGCGCTTTTTCGCATGGCTTCATACGCTTTTTCAATATCAAAATCTTGTATGCCTCTTAAATACGTATCTGCTAGAATAATTCCTGCAGGATCACCAACCATTGTGGTTGTTTCGGTTGCATTCAGTTCCCATTTAGGTAACCATCCGCTTTCATCATAAATATTCAACATACTTTTAACCATATCCGATTGTTGTTTTGGATAGATCAAAGACATTAAAGAATGAAGGTTTCTATAGGTATCCCAAAAAGAAAATACGGTAAATCGTGTTCCGTCAGTTTTTGCAGTTTTGCGTTTTCCCATTGTTGGATATTCGCCATTCACATCATTTAACGTATTCGGGTGAATTAATGTGTGGTACAACGCTGTATAAAAAATAGTTTTATCATCTTTTGTTCCGCCTTCTACTTCAACTTTAGATAATAATTGATTCCATTGTGAAGCAGTATTTTTATAGATAGCATCAAATGATAAATGTTGCGTTTCCTTTTCTAAATTTTCTCTGGCATTTTCTATACTAACGTAAGAAACACCAATCTTAACCTCTACTTGCGTTGGTTTTTCAAAATTATAAGTAAAATAAGTTCCAATACTATCGCCAATAACCTCTTTTCTATAGTTTTTATAAAAGCGTTTTTTGCCATTATATCCCATCCATTGTCCTTCTACACCTTCGTTTTTTCTAGTTTTTTTCCAAACTCCAAATTCATCAGCTGGTTTACTAAATTTTGCAACAAAATAAACAGGATATGATTCTTCTGGTTTGTAATAACAAAATGAACCCACATTACGCATGCCTTCTATTTCGGTTGGCGATACTACTTTAACCATAGCGCCTTCTTCGTTGGTTAAACCCAAGCCTAAATTGATTAAGATGTTCGATTTTCCTTTTGGAAATGAATATTTACTTACGCCAACTCTGGTGGTTGCAGTAAGTTCGGTTTTTACATCATATTTTGAAAGTTGAACACTGTAATAACCAGGTTTTGCAACCTCATTTGTATAAGTCGTTCCGTATTTTAAATGATCTGTTTCCAGTTCTCCTGTTGTAGGCATCGCTAAAATAACACCCAAATCTGGACATCCAACGCCACTTAAATTTACATGAGAAAATCCTGTTAAAAATGTATTCTCATTTACATAAGGAGTAGACAACCATTGGCTATCTTTTTCTAAAGGTAAATTTTTAGGACCAGCAACATTAAAAGGCGATACACTTGCCATTCCTCTTGGTGCAATTGCACCAGGATTTGTTGCTCCAAAATTAGATGTTCCAATAAATGGGTTCACATAATCGATAGGTTCTTGTGCATTAATACACGTTAAAAACGATATCATAAAAATTAACAAACAAGTATCTTTATTCATAATTGAATATTATTTTTTAAGTTTTTTACTTAATGAATATGGCGTATTTTCAGGTTTACTTGCCCACGCTTTATTTGGTACAGCATCCATATTAAATTCTAAAGAACCACCATCTTGAACAGCATCTGAGTATAAAAAACTATTATTCCATGGTTTTCCATTTAACGAAGCAGATTCTATATACACATTCTTTTCTGAGTTATTGCTTGCTGAAATAACAAAGGTTTTTCCGTTTTCTAAAGTCAGCGTTGCTTTTTTAAATAATGGACTTCCAATTACATATTCATTAACAGCAGGTGTTACTGGGTAAAAACCTAAAGAACTAAATACGTACCACGCAGATGTTTGTCCATTATCTTCATCCCCACAATATCCATCTGGGGTTGCAGAATATAACTTGGTTAAAACCTCACGTAATTTTTCTTGTGCTTTATAGGATGTATTTGCATAATTATACAAATAGATCATGTGTTGAATCGGTTGGTTTCCGTGTGCATAATTTCCCATGTTGGCAATTTGCATTTCAAGAATTTCATGAATTCTAAAACCATAATAAGAAGCATCAAAATTTGGTGGCATTTCAAAAACCTCATCTAATTTAGCTTCAAAAATTTCTTTTCCTCCCATGAGGTCAATCAAACCTTGGGTATCATGAAAAACAGACCAGGTATAATGTAAACTATTTCCTTCGGTAAAAGCGTCTCCCCATTTTAAAGGATTAAAAGGAGATTGAAAAGTACCGTCTTCATTTTTTCCTCGCATTAAGTTAGTAGAGGAATCAAATAAGTTTTTATAATTGTAAGATTTCTTATAAAAATGGGCGGCTACCCCATCTTTATTTAGTTTTTTCGCCATTTCTGCAATGGTAAAATCTGCAAATGCATATTCTAATGTTCTTGCTGCATTTTCATTAATCCCAACATCATAAGGTACGTAGCCTAATTTATTGTAGTAATTTGCTCCTTCTCTACCAACAGAATTTACTGGACGTCCTTCTACTTCATTTGCATTCTTTAAAACAGCTTCTAAAAGTACGCTTACATCTTTTTCTTGCATGTTTCCTTTTAGAAATGCGTCAGCAATAATAGTAGCGGAATTAGAGCCAATCATACAATCTCTATGCCCAGGACTTGCCCACTCTGGCAACCAACCAGATTCTTTATAGGTATTTGCTAGCCCTTCCATAATTTGTGTATTTAACTCAGGATACATCATATTAAAAAATGGAAAAACAGCTCTAAACGTATCCCAGAAACCATTATCTGTAAACATATAACCCGGTAAAACCTCTCCGTTATAAGGACTATAGTGTATTACGCTTCCTGTAGCATCATACTCGTAAAACTTTCTTGGAAATAATAAAACACGATATAAACATGAGTAAAAAGTTCTAACATTGTCAATATTATCATCTTCAATAACAATTCTTTGCAATTCTTTTTCCCAAGCAGCAGCCGCTTTTTCTTTGGTATTTTCAAATGAATCGTTCCCTATTTCTGTTTTTAAATTTAATGCAGCTTGCTCATGACTAATAAATGAGGATGCTACTTTAACATTTACTTCTTCTCCCTTTTTTGTTTTAAAACCAATAATTGCTCCAACGTGTTCTCCTTTATTGTCTGTTGAGTTTTCTATTAGCTTCCAACCATCTCCCCAAGTGTGGTTTAATTCGAAATCTTTATCAAATTCAGCCACAAAATAATTATGAAAATTATCTGGTACGCCTCCACTATTGTTTCTACAATAACCAATAATTTTTCTTTCCTTCGGAAGGATTTTCACCATCGATCCTTTATAAAAAGCATCTAAAATAATGAAAGCCGAATCTGTTTTTGGAAATGTAAATTTAAAATGTGCAGCACGTTCTGTAGGTGAAACTTCTGCAGTAACATCATAATCTGCAAGATATACACTATAATGATTTGGTTTTACTATTTCTGCTTTATGCGAAAAATAAGAAGCACGTTCTTCTTCTTTATATTTTAAATTACCTGTAACTGCCATTAAAGAAAAGGCCGCATAATCATTAATCCATGGACTAGGCTGATGGGTTTGTTTTATACCTCTTATCGTTTTATCGTCGTACTTATAAGCCCAACCATCACCCATTTTGGCAGTTTGTGGTGTCCAAAAATTCATTGCCCAAGGTGTTGCAATTGCTGGGTAGGTGTTTCCGTTTGATAAACTAAAATCGGAATCTGTACCCATCAATGGATTTACATAATCAATAAGAGCAGTCGTTTTCTCTTTTTTATCTATGGTCTTTGTTGGCGAATCACATGCCATAAATAAACCAATACTTGCAATTAATATACTCTTTAAAATATGTTTTATCATCTTTATAAATTCAATTATTAATTTTTCTTAACTACAATAACTACGTTCTTGAAAACATTGAGAAAAAACTTAAAAACCATTAATTGTTTGCTTTAGTTCTTTTTCCTTCTCAACACTTCCATCAATACATATTAATGCTGTTATTTATTTAATTCTACAGCATTTCCATGTCCTCTATACAGTTTTAAAGCATCCTCTAACTCAACTTCTAAAATAGTTGTATAAGCATCCAAATTATTTTCTTTAGGAATTTCTATTCTTAAAATTCCAGGAATATTGTTCCAAGCGGCACCACCGTTTCTTTCGAAACTAAGTTCTTGCCCACTACCTACAACTTTAATAGATTTTATTTTATTCTGAATTCCTTTTAATGAAATGTAGTTTTTAGGAGCATCAAAAATGGCTAAATAAATTTTAGTTTCATCTTTACTTAAAAGTGTTGGTCCATAAAAATGGCCATAAGGCAAACCTGCTTTTGAGTTAAAAACAGCTGTTTCATGTTTCTTAATCCAAGTTCCTAAGGCCTCTAAACGCTCTAATTGCGGTGCTGCAATAGTACCATCTGGTTTTGGACCAATATTTAATAACACGTTTCCTCCAGAACCTATAACTTCTACAAAAGTTCTTACAATTTGCGATATTGGTTTGTAATTTGTATCCGAAGGAAAATACCCCCAATTATCATTCATTGTCATACAGAATTCCCATGCTCCTTCTGGTCTTACTACAGGAATCCCTTGTTCTGGCGTACTATAATCCCCATGTGTTTTTAGCCTAGAATTAACAATAATTTTTGGGTTCCATGTTAATAATGAATCCTTTAAAGATTCTGCTCTCCATTGTTCGCTAGATTTTTCCCAATCTCCATCAAACCAATATAAATCTGGATTAAATTTGGTACTTAACTCTTTTAACTGCCCTGTATTAAATCTTATAAATCGCTCCCAAGGTGTTAACTGGTTTTGCCTTTTCTGAGGATAGTCTTTTCTGGTATTAGGACGTGGAAAAACCACATCGTAATCTGGATGCGACCAATCTATTAAAGAATAATACAGACCTACTTTTAAACCTTCGTTTCTTAAAGCGTCTACATAAGGTGCCACTAAATCTCTTTTTGCAGGTGTTTTTTCTATCACATTTAAATGACTAAGTTTTGTGTTCCACAACGCTACACCATCATGATGTTTTGTTGTTAAAACAGCATAACTAGCTCCTATTTTTTTAAATAATTTTGCCCAAGCTTTAGGGTTGTAATTTTCTGCTGTAAAGCCTTTTCCTTGTGCCATATAATCATCATAAGAAATACGTTTATGATACATAGACCAAGACTCGCCAATACCATTTACACCATAATATCCCCAATGTATAAACACCCCTAATTTAGCATCTTGAAACCACTCTAAACGCTGTTCTTTAGTCAGTTTTTCTTGTGCCGAAACTTGACTCGCAAACAAGAAAAATAAAACAATTGTTATATTTAAATACTTCATATTTTAATTTATTATAATTTCATCAACAAATAACCAAGCGTTTCCTCCTTTAGGCGTTTTTCCTAAATTTTTAGCAATCACTTTTACATATCGTACAGATTGTGCTTCAAAAGAAACTTTAAAATCCATTAAATCGAACGAAGGGTTTTTAGCATACGCTCTTTTTTCTACCCCCACTTCTGTATAATTTTCACCATCGTTAGAAACAAAAACAGTTACCGCTGTTGGAAAATAAATTTGAGGACCTTGATTTTCTAGCGTCCCTACAATTACTTCTTTTATTAAAGTTTGCTCTCCCAAATCTACCACAGCTTCCATGTCTTTCTTTAACCATGCTTGCCAATGACCGTCTGTATAATTTTTTGTTGCACGCAAAGTATTTACCAAACCAAACTCTCCTTCTCCTTGGTATCTATCATCATAAATTTCTTTAAACGTTACTTTTTTCCCTACAGCTTTATGAAACTTAATAGTGGTATTAAATGCAACGCCTACTGGTTTATCATCCTTGAATAAAGATGCATGAACCTCTGTTGTTTTATCAATTTTTATAGGTGTTGAATATCTTATAGCGTTTTCTGATAGTTTGTCTTCATTTAATGTATAACGAATATCTGAATCTGTAAATTCATTGTTCAACACTAAAGTAACTTCCTCTGTATCCATATTAATTTTTACATCTTCCATCACCAAAAATGCACTTTTTGCATAATTAATATCGATTACATCATAACGTTTAAACATGCTAGTCATTCTTAATGAAAAATCTTCCCAATTACGAGATTCTTTTGTTGACCAAAGTGTTTCTGACAATGCAGCCAATCTTGGAAAAATCATATATTCTGAGTGAGATTCTGTTTTAATTTGTTCAGACCAAAGGTTTGCTTGTCCGCCTAAAACATGATTTGCTTCTGTTTCTGTCATTCCTTCTACAATAGGATCAAAAGTGTACACTTTACTTAACGGAGTATAACCTCCCCAAGCCAAAGGCTCTTCGTTTTGTGGCCCTTGATAATGATCAAAATAACAATGAGAACCCGGTGTCATAATAACATCATGTCCTTGTTTTGCGGCTTCTAGTCCGCCGGCAACACCTCTCCAACTCATTACAGTTGCTTCTGGTGCTAAACCACCTTCTAAAATTTCATCCCAACCAATTAAACGTTTTCCCTTAGAGTTTATCAAACGTTCCATTCTTTTGATAAAATAACTCTGTAACTCTTCTACATTTTCTAATTTTTCTGAACGCATTCTTTTTTTACAATCAGCACATTTTTCCCAATTGGTTTTTGTTGCTTCATCACCACCAACATGAATATATTTTGATGGAAAAATATCCATTACCTCTACTAAAACATTCTCTAAAAACTCGAATGTATGCTCTTTTCCTGGACAATAAATATCCGTAATTGGCCAAACACCACCAGAAGGAACACCAATTGGTCTTTCATGACACGATAATCCTGGATATGCTGCAATTGCAGAAGATACGTGCGCAGGAATTTCTATCTCAGGAATAATTTCAACATTTTTTGTTGCTGCATACGCTACTAAATCTTTTAATTGGTCTTGCGTGTAAAAACCACCATAAGTTCCTTTTTCATCTGGTGAAGTTTCATCTCTACCATCCCAATGTTTGTCTTCTTGGTCTACTCTCCAAGCACCAACTTCTGTTAATTTTGGATATTTTTTAATTTCGATTCTCCAACCTTGGTCGTCTACTAAATGTAAATGAAGTACATTCATTTTAAGCATTGCCAAACGATCTATGGTCTTTTTTAAATAATCAATTTCAAAAAAATGACGTGATACATCTAACATTAACCCTCTGTATTTATAACGAGGATTGTCTGTAATACTAAGATTTGGTATTTGCCATTGTTCATTAGAAACTACGCTCTCACTTTCAATACTTACAGGAAGTAATTGTCTAAGCGTTTCTATTCCATAAAGAAAACCTGCGTTTCCGCTAGCACTAATGATTACTCGACTAGAGTTTACTTCTAACTTATATGCTTCCTTCTCTAGATTTTCATCTACCGTAAATTGAATAAAATTATTTTCAGGAGCTTTTTCAGAGATACTAAGCGTCCACCCTGCAGCATTCTTAAATTTATCAATTAAAACTTTAGTTACTTCTTTTTGAGAAGCATCTGTGGTTACAAATGTTGTTTTGCCAGTAAATTCAAACGATCCTTGTTCTAAATTTAATGCTACCGGTTTCGGAATAACAGTAATATCTTCTGTTGTGAAAACTTTTGCTTCTTTACTTTTTTGGCATGATGCTGTTATGGCTATTAAAACAAAAACTAACATCGTTTTAAATACATTCATTCTAACCGGTTTTTATATTATTAATTTTTATTAAGTTAGTTTACATTACTCATTTTATGTAAAAGATCATTTCTAAACATAATTATCTCTTACTGTTCAGTTTTTTTTTAATCATCCCAAGACATTTTAAATGCGGCATCTTCCATTCTATTACCACTTTTCTCATCTGCAACCGCATAATTAAATCCAGATCGCAAACTGTAGCCTGCATGTTCACCTTTTTTATTTACTGCTATAAAACCAACTTGTAAATACTCCATATCTTTATGGTTTTTATGTTTTGCATAAATGCGTTCTACAATTTCTTTACAAGCTTCATAAGGAGATTTTCCTTGGCGCATTAACTCAACTACCATTGCACTTCCTGCGGTACGCAAAACAGCTTCTCCTAAACCTGTTGCAGCAGCAGCTCCAATATCATTGTCTAAAAATAATCCTGCTCCTATTATTGGTGAATCTCCAACACGACCATGCATTTTCCAAGCAGCACCACTTGTAGTGCAACCTCCAGAAATATTACCGTCTTTATCTACAACCAACATAGAAATGGTATCGTGATTTTCCATATTGATAACTGGTTTGTACTTGGATTCTTCTATCCAGTTTTTCCAGTCTTTTTCAGCTTCTGCTGTTAGTAGGTTTTCTTCTTTAAACCCTTCAGACAATGCAAATTGAAAAGCACCTTCTCCAACAAGCATTACATGCGGTGTATTTTGCATTACTTTTTTAGCTACTGAAATAGGGTGCTTAATTCCTTGTAAAAAGGAAACCGAACCACAATTACTGTCATGATCCATAATACAAGCATCTAAAGTTACCTTTCCTTCTCTATCCGGAAATCCGCCATAACCTACACTTCTTACTTTTGGGTCTGCTTCTGGAATATTCATTCCTGCTACAATAGCATCAACCGTAGGTTTACCCTCCTTTAATTGTTTCCAAGTTTCTTCATTTGCAGGCAAACCATGATTCCATGTAGAAATTATAATCGGTTTAGATCCTTTACTAATTTCCATGCTTCCCGTAATTTCAGATTTGGTCTCTACAGACTTATCGCAACTTAAAATTGCACCAATACCTACTGTTCCTAAAGCTGCTTTTTTTATAAAATTTCTTCTATCTGACATGCGTTGTTTTTTTATTGATACATTTTTGAGGTTAAAGCCATTGAGTTTTTAGTATTCTTATTAGGAGTGCTTCCCATCCTAAAAATCAATTCGCCACCGTTCATAATTTCCTTATGTGTAATGTAATTACGTTCTATTAACTCGTTATTTAATGAAATAGACTGTATGTATTTATTGTTTGAACTATTGTTTAGAACCTCTATAGAAAATGTATTCCCGTTTTCTAAATGAACTAAAGCAGTATCTACAATTGGTGAACCAAAAGCATAAACGCTTTGTGCTGGATTTGTAGGGTAAAAACCCAAAGCACTGAAAATATACCAAGACGACATTTGTCCGCAATCTTCATTTCCGCAATGTCCGTCTGGTTCATTTTTATATTGTGTTTCTAATATCTGACGCACCAATTTTTGAGTTTTCCATGGTTTATCAATATAATTATATAAGTAAGCTACATGATGACTTGGTTCGTTTCCATGTGCATATTGTCCAATCATTCCGGTACTAAAAATGGGTAATTTATCTTCTGGAAGCGGATCTAACGTAAACATTGAATCTAATTTCTTTTCAAAAATATCTTTACCACCTATAATATCTGTTAACCCTTCGATATTATGCTGAACCGACCAAAAATATTGCCAAGCATTACTTTCACAGAAATAAGGTGAATATTCTTTAGGAACAAAGTTTTTAATAAACGAACCGTCCTTTAATTTTGGACGCATAAACCTACTTTTAGAATCGTAAACATTACGCCAATTCTCCGATCTTTTTAAAAACACTTCATAATCATCAATCTTTCCAATGGCTTTTGCAAACTGAGCAATGCACCAATCATCATAAGCGTATTCTAATGTTTTAGAAACCGACCAATTTTCATGTTGCTCGTCAACAGGTACGTAACCCAACGCCATGTATTCATTAATTTGCCTAGAATTATCTTTGGCACTTTTTAAACATGCTTCATATGCCAAAGCGGTATCAAAACCTTTAATACCTTTAAAATAAGCATCTACAATTACAGGAACTGCATGATAACCAATCATCATATTCGTTTCGTTTCCTTGCAAAGACCAAACTGGCAGCAACCCTGTTTCCTCATAATGAGCAAGAAGTGAATTTACCATATCTGAAACCCGATTAGGGTGTAAAACAGTGTACAATGGATGTGCAGCCCGATATGTATCCCATAATGAAAAGGTATCATACCTATTAAATCCTTCTGCTTTCATAACGCTATCATTTGCACCTTTGTAGTTTCCGTTATGATCACTTAACAAAGTAGGTGCCAACATAGATTGATACAGCATGGTGTAAAAAATTCGCTTTTGAGTTTCATCTTTAGTAGTAATAACTATTTTACTAAGTTCATTTTCCCATTTGGTTTCAGCTTCATCTTTAATAGCATCAAAATTAAAATGAGGAGCTTCTACTTCTAAAGATTTATAAGCACCTTTAATATCTGCCGTTGATACGCCGGTTTTTAAAATTACTTGTTCCCCTTTTGTAGTAGCATAATTTAAACTAATTCTTATATTTTTAGCGGTAGCAGGCGATGTTGTTAAAGTATCATTTTTAAATAATTGATACGATTCAAATGGTTTAGATACTTTTATTACAAAATATGCTCGCTGGTCTTTTGCCCAACCTGTAGATTTTCGATATCCTTCTATAGTAGTATTATCAACAACCCTAAAATGAGTTTCCGTTGGGCTATCCCAATTTAAAGCATAACCTAAATCTATATGAATCTGAGTAGCTTTATCTTCTGGAAAAGTATACCTATGAACACCCGCTCTTTCTGTAGTGGTTAATTCTGCTTTAATTCCATAATCTAATAAATCTACCGAATAATATCCTGGAGACGCAGTTTCTTTGGCATGTTTAAAACTAGAAAAAGGCTTAAAGTTATTAGCTTCTATCCGTTTAGAGGATCTGCTGTTGGTTGGCATTACTAAAATATCATACAAATCTCCGGCACCTGTTCCTGTTAAATGCATGTGAGAAAAACCAGAAATTATAGAGTCTTTATAAAAATACCCTGCTATTCTATCCCATCCAGGAATACCAATATCTGGACTCAACTGCACCATACCAAAAGGAACCGTTGCTCCTGGATAAGTATTACCTGGTCCATCTGTTCCTATAAATGGATTTACAAAACTTATCAATTTAGATTGAACAAATACATCTTGGGGCTCTTTACATTGAGATAAAAGAACAATACACAATAGCGCTATAAAACAAATCTTATTCATTCACTTTTATTCTAAAATATTTATTTTTAAGTAGAAATACTTCTTGTTAACCAGTTAAACGAACTATACAACCGCTACTTGAGCTTTACCATTTTTATAACCAAACCAAACAATATACGCATAACAAAGTATAATTAACAATAATGCATTTTTAAATGCGATATAATCTGTTAAGAAACCAAACATTGGAGGAATAATTGCCCCACCAACAATAGCAGTACATAATAAACCTGATGCTTTTGGTTTTAAGTGTCCTATACCATCTATAGCTAGGGTAAAAATGGTTGGAAACATAATAGAGTTGAATAAACCAACTGCCAAAATACTCCACATACTAACCAAACCAACCGTACTCACAGATAAAATAATTAAGGAAATAGAAATGGTGGCAAAAATAGCCAACACTTTTCCTGGTTTTATAATTCTGGTAAGATATGCACCTGCAAACCTACCAATCATTGCACCAGACCAATAAAATGTTACAAAAACACCTACAACTGCTTTGTCATCTCTTTCTGCCAATCCAGAGTTTAAAATGCCTTCTGCAATGGTTCTCATAAATCCGTTTTCTTTAATAACCGATACAAGATTCATGTCTAAGAAATAGTTTACTAAGTAACTACCAATAGCAACTTCTGCCCCAACATAAAAAAAGAGACCTAAAACTCCTTGCATTAATTTCTTGTTTTTAAAAGCCTCTCGATATGTTCCTGAAGAAGTTTCTGAAATCATATTTGGTAATTTTGCAAACAGAAAAATAATTGCTATAACTCCTATAAAAACAGCCAACCCTAAAAAAGGAGTTTGCACTGCTGCTGCTTCAGAAGTTAAGTAAGCTTCTTTTGCAGCTCCTTCTAATTCTGCAATTTGATCTTTGGTTTTTATAACATCACTTAAAATAAACAAAGCACCAACCGCAGGTGCTACTGCAGTACCTAAAGAGTTAAATGCTTGAGAAAGATTTAAACGACTAGATGCTCCGTCTTCAGAACCTAATACAGCTACAAAAGGATTGGCTGCAACTTGTAAAACAGTCATACCTGCTGCCAAAATAAAATATGCCAACATAAAAATACCAAACTCACGATATGAAGCTGCTGGATAAAACAATAAGCACCCTAAAGCCATGGTTGATAACCCCAAAATAATTCCTTTTTTATATCCTATTTTAGATAAAATATAACTTACTGGAATAGACAATAAAAAATAGGCACCAAAAAATGCAAACTGCACCAAGCCTGCTTGAAAATAAGTTAATGTAAATAATTCTCGTAAACGAGGAATCAAACTATCTACGAGTACAGTGATAAATCCCCATAGGAAAAATAACACCGTTAATAAGATAAATGCTGAGCGATAGGATTTTTGATTCGTCATAATTTTATTTTTTTACTATTTAAAACGTACAATGATTTTCTAATTTCTACTTAAAACTATCTTTGGTTTCTTTAATAACTTTTAAGTACTCATCGGTTAACTGTGGACCATCAAAAAAGGTAACCCCTTTTGCTCCATTTTCTTTTGCTAAAATAATTGCTTGTTTTAGTTCTGCTGATGATGTGAATGGTGGAATATAAATACCCGTATTAACTGCAATATTTTCTGATTCTACATCAGCAACACTCTGTTTGGTAGCATAACCAATCCAATCTATTTCTTCATTATAAAAACCATGATAAATCATTGGGTATACCTCATCAATATTCCATTTATCCCAACGCTGACGTACCATGTGGTCTGCCATTTCTGGATACGGAAATACAGCTGCTGTTAATTTTTTATTGTGTTTGTGTACAAGTTTATATGCATCATCTACAATCGCTTTTATAGCGTTTAATCTGAAGTTTTTCCACTCCATATCAATGGCTGTATTTTTACTTTCTCTTGGGTTTTTATGGTGAATTTTCTCAAAAGCATTGATGCATTCATCACAATAACAGAAATCGTATTCGGCCATTTCTGTATCTTGTACTAAGTCGTATTTAGGAAGTAATCCAATAGGTAAAAAAATATCTGGAAAACGGATATAATCTAAATGTACACTTTCAATTCCTTCTACTTTTGCCAAACCTTCTACCAAGCCTAAAATATGATTTCTAGATTCAGTTCTTGTAGGACACAGCCATTGATAATACCCAACATACGGTCTTGTATCAAAGCAAGATTTACCATCTCTACTTACCATATACCATTCTGGATGCTTTAATGCAACCGTATCTCCTGGACGATTTACAGCCATAATCCACGCATGTACATTTAAACCTTCTTCCTTTGCTATAGGAACTAAACGTTCTAATTCTTTAGGATCTGTTCCTGTATTAATTAAAATTTCATCAATTCCGCCAGCTTTATATTTTTTAAATTCAGACTTATAAGCCTCATTTGTTTTTTCTTTATTAGAAGTTATCCAAGTACCAAAAGTAAATTCATCAACTTTCTTTGCTGAAATATCAGAAGATTTCACTTCTTTCTCTTGTTGCAATTGATTACAGCCTACTATTAAAAAAATAGACCAAACAAATAATGTAAATTTTGTCTTCATAAAAACCTGTTTTTATACGTTAAAATTATTTTAATCCTTTAAAAAGTGTGTTTAATAACTCTTGATCTTTGTCTAAACTATATTCCCAGAACATCGCTCCACCAAAACCATTTTCCTTTATAAATGCTGTTTTTAATTGAATATCTTTAGACGTTTCCCAAGAAACAAATGTACTATCGCTTTCACTCCATAAATAGGACGCTTTTGCAGATTCATCGTACATTTCTTTATATTTTCCTTTAGCAATTTTTTCTTTAAGTTCTTTGTAAGACACAATATAACCGCCTTCTTGAGAATGCTCATTTAACCCATCATCTGTAGAACTCACCTTTTTCCATTGTCTTCCGTAAAAAGGAATCCCCATCACTAATTTATCTGCTGGCACACCCGCTTCCAAATGTCTTTCCATAGCATCTACTCCGCTATTTACATTGTATGCATCTCTTTCTGAAGGATATAAATTTGCATGATGCCCCGTTTGATAATACCAACCTTGATAAAAATCGTAACACATTACATTTATAAAATCGAGGTATTTATGTGCTTCTCCCAAATCAGTTTGTTCTATGTAAGTGTCATCAGATCCAGTAGCAATGGTTAACAAATAATGGGTATTATTTTTCTTTCCTTCAACATCTAAAGCTTTTCGAATTTCTGCCAAAAGCAAGGTAAAATTATCTTTATCTGAAGGACGAAAAGGATTGTCTTGTCCACGTTGACCTGGATATTCCCAATCTAAATCTACGCCATCAAAACCATGTTCTATTAATAAGTTTACACAACTTTCGGCAAACTTTATTCGAGAGTTATCAAAAGCTGCCATCGTAGAAAATTGATCTGACCAAACCCAACCGCCAACAGAATACAATACTTTTAAAGTTGGATTTTGTTTTTTTAAGGATATCAACGTCGCAATTTTTGCTTTATCTGTCTCTAACTCAAATTTTGCTTTACCATCTACAATATTTGCAAATGCAAAATTGATGTGTGTTAATTTAGTTGCATCAATTTTAGAGAAATCATAGTCTTCATAACCTGCTGCGTAACCAATTATTTTATAATTTTCAGTTTGCTTTTCTTGCGGTACACTATTTTGTTTTTCTGCAGTTTTATTACATGCAAAAAACAACGGCAAAAGGAATATGTATTTTATAAACTTCATCTTATTTATTTTTTCACAAAAGTACCATCTTCTTTTATCGTCATCAATTTATTGGAAAATGGACTCTTTACAAAAATAGTCCAACCAAAACGATGATTAATAAGCGTTGGTTTTATTGTTTTTCCATCTACAATTATTGCAGAGGAAGCTATTTTATTAAGAGAAGTTGACCAAGTTTTATTTGTTTCATAATACTGTTTTTGAGCGCGGTATAATTTATACAATTCCCATTTAATTTTTTCATCATTAGAAACTTCAAACGTGTCTTTTTCACCAACTTCTTTGGATGAAAAATAAACATAGCCCCACTTTTCTGGTTCGTGCATATTAATGACTCCTTGTGGAGACCAAACCCAATTGTATTCAGAAAGATGCTTACCGTTCGCATCTTTTTTACGTTCATATTTACCATCTGTAATTTGGTAATCCCAATTTACTCTAGAAAAATTCACACGCCAAAACTGATCTTTAGGAACATTATTCTCAAAATAAGATTTCTTATAAACACTCCAAGGAATTGCCATTTCAAGAGTCCACCCTTTGTCTGTATCATTTGGGTTATTTAAAGTACCATCAATGGTAATGGCAGTTTTCATTCCGGTTGCAGTCCAATCATTTAAAACAACATTATTTTGTTCTCTATAGGGTTTTGTAATAAATAAATCCCAAATGGTATTGATTGCATTTACTTCTATTTCATAATAATTATGTGTATCTCCATCTGGATCAACAAAAACTTCAAAATCGTTATTATGAAAAATAATAGCATCATGCTCTGTAATATCTGCCCAAACGTGCGGCTCTTCCATTTTTGCTAAAATGTAAAAATACGTATCGTCCCACAGCATTTTAATCTGGGTTTTATAGGCTGGCTTTTTTATTCCTTGAATATCTATAAAAGGATCCGACCAGTTTACTTTACTCCAAGAAACATCATTTTCATTTCCATCAATAGCAATTGCTTCAGCACTATGATACGCAATATAGTTTTCTGGTATAATGGTCTTTATTTCTTGGGCATAAGATGCCATCGAAATCAAACAAAATAAAGGTGCTAAATATTTTAATTTTAAACTCATTTTTAATATTCTTAAGTTTGGCTAAAGCCAATTATCCACTCATTATTCATAACACAGACTGATGCCTATGCCTATTTATAAACTATGCTCTTTTGTATATTGAATAACTTCACTCAATTTACCAAAAGCCATTGCTACCACTGTATCTGCAGCACCATAATAAATAGCTAATTTATCTTCTTCTACATCGTGTAACGCTGCACAAGGAAATACAACATTAGGCACATCACCAGTAGTTTCATATGATTCTGCTGGTCCTAATAAATAAGGTTGCGTTCTGTATTTAACTTTGTCTGGTTCATTTTCATCTAAAAGTGCAGATCCCATTGCATAACGGAACCCATTGCAAGTATTTATTACTCCGTGATAAATCATTAACCAACCTTCGTCTGTTAAAATAGGAATTGGACCTGCACCAATTTTGGTACATTGCCACGCACTATCTTCAAAAGGTGTTGCTTTCATTACACAACGATGTTCTCCCCAATATTTCATATCTGGGCTGTAGCTAATGTAAATATCACCAAACGGAGTATGTCCATTATCACTTGGTCGACTTAACATTGCATATTTACCATTTATTTTCTGCGGAAATAAAACACCGTTTCTATTAAAAGGTAAAAAAGCATTTTCACATTGAAAAAATTCTTTAAAATCGAAGGTATACCCAATTCCAATTGTTGGTCCGTTATAACCATTACACCAAGTAATCCAGTATCTATCTTCAATAAATACCACACGTGGGTCGTATTTATAATCAGACTCTATCATTTCGGTATTTCCTGCTTCCATTTCAATTGGCTCATGATTGATATCCCAATCAATTCCGTTTTTACTAAAACCAGCAAAAATATTCATTTGTACTGCTTTGTTATCACATCTAAAAACACCTGCAAAACCATCTTTAAAAGGAACAACAGCACTATTAAAAATACTGTTAGAAGATGGAATGTCATACCTGTTTATCACAGGGTTTTCCGAATATCTCCAAACTACATCATTGCAACCTTCTGGTTTATCTTGCCAAGGAATTGATTTCATATTTTCTTTATTATTTAATGTCAATCTTATTATTTTTAATTCGGAATTTTTCTCACTTTATCTAGCCATGTAAACTTCAAAATAATAGAAGTCACCAAAAATACGCCTAAAGAAATAAACGCTTTCGGGTAATCTCTTATTAGAAAATAGATAGGCAATACAATCATACTAGATTGCCAAACAATACCTATTGCACAGTTTAACATATCTGACCAAAATTCAGAATTTTTCTCAATTTTATGATTCTCTTTCTTTAATTCTTTTAATACCGGCTTCCAAAATCCCCAAGGATGTACATTTGTATAGAATGCTTTTAAAACCTTTATATCTGTAGGTTTCGTTAAAAAGGTTCCTAAAAATGAACCAAGTAATGAAAAACCAAATATGACTGGGAATAAGTAAATAGCAGAAACATTAGACAAGTCATATAAAAGTGAGCCTTCTGTAAAATGGGCTTTATTTTGATCTAATAGAAATTGCAAACTGGCAATAATTAAACCAGATAACATTCCCCAAAAGTATCCCCAACCGTTAAATCTCCACCAAATCCATTTTAAAAAATTAGCTGCTACATACCCACCAAATAAAGAGCTTGTAATCCATAATGTTAGTGAGTTAATAGAATCTGCAAAAAAGCCCATAAAAACACCCAATCCTACCACTGCAAAAGAAGCCAAATGACTCGCTTTAATATAGTGATCATCCGTTGCTTCTGGTTTAAAATATTTTTTATAAATATCGTTAACAATATATGCAGGTCCTGCGTTTACAAATGCGGAAAAGGTAGACATAAAGGCAGCTAAAAGTCCTGCTAAAAGCAATCCTTTAATACCTACAGGAACGTGAAAATTAATTACTTGTGGTAGTAAAATTTCTAAATCTCCACCTACAAAATTGGGATTTGCAGCCATTTGAGGAGCTAAAACTACCAACGCAATAACTACAACACCTCCAATTAATAAATAGCGAGGAATAAACAATACCAAATTTGTAAAACCACTCATGTAAGCAGCTTCTTTTACTGTTTTTGTTGATAAAATACGTTGCATATCGAAACTTGGTGTTGGACCAGCAATACTTGCGAAGAATCCTTTAAAAAGACTCATACCAATTAAAGCTCCAAACATTTTATACCCTTCGGAATCTACCAAATCATTAAATTTTTGATACTTAGAATCCCAATGTGTATCTAACTCCCATCCGAAGAAAACGTTTTTCCACTCTTCTGTAATTACACTTGTAATTTCTATATCACTAAAAGCAATAAAAGTATAGCCTGCAACCAAAACACCTGCAATAACCATTATTCCGTATTGTAAAACCTCTGTTGCCACTACAGAAAACATTCCTCCTTTTATTGTATAAATAGTAGTTAGAATAATTATAATGAGTGCATAAGATTGCTCTGAAGTTAAAATTTCTGAAGCACCTATTATAAAAGTCATATCCCAAGGTAAAATAACGGTCATAAACTTACCTACACCTTCAAAAAAGTAGGCAATAAAACCAATGGCAGCAACCACAGCAAACAGTGCTACAATTTTATGAGATGCTCGTCCTGCTTTATCATCGCCAAAACGTGTTAAAATCCATTCAGACCCCGTCATAATATTAGAGCGCCTAATCCAAACGGCTAGGAACATCATAATAAAAATCTGATTCCATATGGGCCAAAGCCACATTAACATAAAACTCTTTGTTCCGTATAGAAAAAGCCAACCTACCATTAAGGCTGTTCCAGAAATATCGAACATCCCAGAGCCATTACTTAACCCTAAATAGTACCATTTTATAGATTTACCTCCTAAAAAATAAGAATCTAATCCTTTAGAAGCTCTTTTTGAAATCCAAATTCCAACAGCCAGTGTTAGAATAATGTAAATTGCTATAATTGAAATATCTATTATATTCATTAGAGGGTAATTATTAGTTGATTAGTTATTGTTGGTTACCTATTACTCCCCAATTTTTATTAGGTTTAGCCCCCATTACAAAATGTAAGCTCCCTCCTTTTAAAATAGCATCGTGTGAAATAGCCGTTTTATTAAAAACTTCGCCATTAAAAGTTGCCGATTGAATATAGAAATTTTTGTCAGATATATTTTCTGCTTCAATAGTAAATGTTTTACCATTAGGAAGATTCATTGTTGCTTTTTCAAAAATTGGAGTTCCAATTTCATATTCTCCAGAAGCCGGATTCATAGGGTATATTCCCATAGAACTCAACACATACCAAGCACTCATTTGCCCACAATCTTCATTACCACTCAATCCGTTTGGTGTTGTATTATATTGCGTATCCATAATAGTACGTGCCCAAAACTGAGTACGCCAAGGTTGTGCTGCATGATTAAACATATACGCAATGTGGTGACTCGGTTCATTACCATGTGCATATTGACCGATAAGCCCCGTAATATCTGCAGAAACATTATCGCCAGTAATTTCTGAGCTTTCTGTAAATAATTGCTCTAAACGATTTGTGAAAACTTTATTACCACCATGAATTTCTATTAAATTATCTACTGCATGAGGTACAAACCAACTGTGTTGCCAAGCATTTCCTTCAGTATAATCTGTCTGCTCTCTGTGGTTAGAATGTTTTGGATCGAAAGGTTCGTTCCACGATTTTCCATCTTGAGATTTCCCACGCATGAAACCACTTTCTTTGTCAAATAAATGTTGATATGCTTTAGATCGATTTAAGAAAAATTGATAATCATCTTCCTTTCCTAACATTTTTGCCATTTCTGCAACACACCAATCATCATAAGCATACTCTAAAGAAATGGTTACAGATTCATCTATTAGATTATAAGGAATATATCCGTATTTTTTATAATGATTTAAGCCACGTTCGTCTTGCAGCATGGTAATTTTCATTGCCTCGTATGCTTTTTCCTCATCAAAACCACGAATACCTTTTCTATACGCATCTACAATTACAGGTATGGAATGATAGCCCGTCATTGTATTTGTTTCGTTTCCGTACAAAGTCCAAACTGGTAATATTTTTTTAGGTTCGTAATATGCCAACATAGAGTTAATCATATCCGATGCTTTATCTGGAGCAATCAAGGTTAATAAAGGGTGTTCTGCCCTAAAAGTATCCCAAAGAGATAAAGTAGAATATGCAGTGTAATTTTCTGCAGTTACAATACTATCATTCTCCAATCTAAACTGTCCGTTTTTATCACTAAACGTAACAGGAGCTAGCTGTGCATGATACAATGCGGTATAAAAAATAGTTTTTAAAGAGTCTGTTTTTGTTTCTACATTAAAACTAGACAATGCCTTCTCCCAAGAGTTCTCTGCAGAAGTTTTTACGCCTTCAAAATTAAAATCAGAAGTATCTAAATTATCTTTTGCATTTTCTATACTCACAGATGAAAGTGCTACTTTTACTTGCAATTCATTTTTATCATCTGTATCAAAAAATAATTGTGTGGATGTTTTTTTGCTTTTTGCTGATTCTTCAGCTGTTAGATTACCATCAGCATACAACTTATGACTGACAATTGGCTTCGAAAATTTAGCGACAAAAAATACTTTTTGATTGTTAGCCCAACCTTTACTAAATCTAGTTCCACTTATAGTGAACTCGTCTTCAATATTTAAAGAAGTTTCTAAAGGTCTGTCCCAATTAATAGCAAAGCCTAAATCTATGACAACAGAATTTTTATCTCCTTTTTTAAATGAATATTTATGATTTGCTATTCTTTTAGAGGTTGTTAACTCTACATTAACATCATGATCTTCTAAAAAAACTTGATAATATCCAGGAGATGCTTTCTCATTTTTATGACTGTAAGAAGATTTATAAGAAATACTATCTCTAGACTGTGGGTTTATAGTTAAATCTACTTCTTTATTTACCGGCATAAAAATAATATCAGCCAAATCTCCAATACCTGTTCCGCTTAAACTTAAGTGGCTAAAACCCACCAGAACATCGTCTGAATAATGATAACCAGAACACCAATCCCACTCACTAATACCGTTTACCGGACTTACCTGCAACATACCAAAAGGCACAGTTGCACCAGGATACGTATGACCATGTCCTCCAGTACCTATAAAAGGATCTACATAGCTTATTGAAGATTTTTCTTGAGTATTATTTATGGTTTCTGAATTTTTAGAGCAGCTTACCATTAAAATAGAACAAAGAATAATTAGGTGTTTTTTTTTCATGTGTATGTATTAAACAAAATTATAAAACTCAATATTTACTTTTATCAAAACTAAAATACTTAAAAGAGTTTTCTTTTTTATGAATAAATAGTATCATTATTTTATAAATATCCTCAACTAATAATTTTAATTCTAAAATCAAAAAGACAAAATCTATTTATTCTATAAAAATTCATAAATTTAACCACAATTAAAATAATTTTAGACGGACAGCACAACAACTCTCCTAAACATCAAAAAAAAGATTTTTATTAATGAATTTTGAATCTAATCACCTTTATAAAATATCTTTTTGGCACCACATTATTTTTTGGTCTATTTATTTTCTTTTCAATACATTTCGTTGGGGCAGTTATTTTAATGACTATTTGTATTCTCTAAAAACAAATTTATTAGGTTTTCCAATTCACATCTCTTTATGTTATTTTAACATCCTTTTTTTGATGCCAAAATTTCTATTCAAAAGAAAATATACGTTATACATTTCCCTATTTTTTATTGCAATATTTTTAATGGTGGTCACAAAATTTAATTTAACTTATTTTTTAATAAGTAATGAAGTTTGGCCAGAAGGCCCTGAGCCTATTAATTCGCTGTCATTAAATTACGTTTTAGACATGATGATAGGAGAAGTATATGTGATAACTTTTATTACAGCCATTAAGGTTACTTTCGATTTTTTAGAAAAGCAAAAACTAGTTGCAGATCTTGAAAAAACACAATTGGAAACTGAATTATTGTTTTTAAAAGCGCAAGTATCTCCTCACTTTTTTTTTAATACACTTAACAATATTCATTCTCTTGCGTTAGAACAGTCAGAAAAAACATCCAAAATAATTTTAAGACTTTCCGAGCTCATGCGCTACTTACTTTATGAAACAAAATCTAATCGACAATCTTTAATCAATGAAATACAATGCATTCAGAATTATTTAGATTTAGAAAAAATTAGGCATGATGAATTGTTACAAATTTCTTTGTCTATTTCTGGAGATATTCAAGACAAAGAAATTTCTCCTATTTTACTACTTACTTTTGTGGAAAACGCTTTTAAACATGGGGTTAATAAAAATATAGGTGTTAAAAAAATTGATATCGATTTTACTATAAAAGGAGACTTCCTCTATTTTACAATTACCAACCCACTACCTGCAGTATCAGAAAATAAAAGTACTTTTGAACATTCCAGTGGTATAGGTTTAGAGAATGTAAAAAAAAGGTTAACTTTAGGCTATAATAAAAACGACTATAAACTAACTATAAATACTAATGATAAGTTTACTGTAGAGCTAAAAATTAAAGTAACTTAATTGTACTTATTTTTTCTATAAAACTTTTCATGAATGTGAAGGTGTATGAAAATAAAATGCTTAATTATTGATGATGAACCTTTAGCGGTTAATGTTGTAAAAAATTACTTAGAACAAATTGAAGATGCAGAATTAGTAAACTCTTTTAACAATGCAATTGATGCTTTAAATTTTATAAAAAACAATAAAGTTGATCTTATATTTCTTGACATTAACATGCCTGTTTTAGACGGACTTAATTTTATTAAAAGTCTAAAAAACCCACCTTTAATTATAATTACTAGTGCATATACGGAGTTTGCTATAGATGCCTACGAATTTGATGTTATTGATTATCTAGTAAAACCTTATGAATTTCATAGATTTATGAAAGCCATAAATAAGGTATATAGTAGATTAGACATTAACAACGCTACAAACCCTGTTAAGAATACACGCCAATATCTTTTTATTAAAATTGATAAGAAAAAAATGAAAAAAATTTTCTTAGATGAAATACTGGTTATAGAAAGTCTTAAGGACTACTTAAAAATCAACACCACTAACGGCAAGTTTTTAATTCACAGCACCTTATCTAGCTTTACAGATTTATTACCTAAAAATAATTTTATTAGAATACATAGATCCTACACTATTGCTATGAATAAAATTGATGCTGTAGAAGGTAATAGTATTGAAATTGATGGAATGAGGTATGTTATAGGAAGATCTTACATAAATGAAGTAAAGGATATAATCTTAAAATCTTCTATTTAATTTTTTATAACAAGAACATACAATACCAAATAAATTTACAAAATAAATAACAATAAAAAAGGGAGAGCTATTAAGCTCTCCTTTTTCTTTACATCTAAAAACCAAGTATTACCTTTTTGGCATCCTTAAATTTTAATTTTGCTGTGCCCACCATAATGGTGTAAATACAGTATCTGGTCCTCCTAACTTACCAACTGCTTGTTGGTATCCTCCAGGAATATTACTAGAAAAATTTGAAGGATACTTTAAACGTTGACCATAAAAATCAATACTATTGGTCATAAAATTTCCATTTGTTAATTGTGGCATGTCCGTTAAAGGCTTTTCCACTGCTGGATTCTCGAAAAATGGTAAACCTAGTCTTCTATGATCACTCCAAGTTTCTAAAGGCAACAATGGTGTTTGCCCAATAATTATGATTATTAGTTTAGAAATGATCTATTAAAACTGAATTTATATTATTAAAAAATAAAATAAAGTTACAACTACTTGCAACTCTATTTTGAACATACTAACAGAAAATAAGATTACTTTAAAACATGAGTTTCTATAAACCATTAACATCCCACCATAATCTAGTACTTATCTTATCTGGTCCATTAATTTTCCCTAAGACATCATCAATTCCTTTAGGGTTTTCTGCATATTCCTCCTCTATAAAACGCATACGCTTTATATGCTCCCCCACTAAAACAACTCCGTCTCCTGAATCACTATCATTTTTATAAACAGGTTCTATAGCCGGAAAACCTGTTCTACGAAAATCAACCCATGCTTCATTAGAATTTGGAAAACCAGCAATCCATTTTTGGGTAATAATACGTTCCAATTTAATTGAGTTAGTAGATGTTTCATCCCACATAATTGTAATATTTGTTTGTGCATCGAAAGCATTTTCTGTTGCTACATCTGCTGCAGGATCCTTATAATCAATAGGCTTACTAACGTCATCTGATAAATAATCATCAACACCTTCTGCCCCCCATTGTTGAAAAGAAGCTTTTACACCTTCTTCGTAATAATCTTTTACAGACATAACACCAACATCCCAACCTCTTAACCTAGCTTCAGCAAGCATAAAATTAATATTTGAATAACTTAAAACTATATAATCTGGATTTGTGGTGAAATAAACTCCAGGCTTAGAAAAAGAAACTCTTTTCTCTTTAGCATTTAATATTGCTCCATTTTTAACACCTTTATATGGGTATTCTGGATGAGACGCAACTAAATCTTCCATATTCCCCCCTGTTACTGGAGCAAAAAACTTACTAATTCGCTGATCCCTAAACCCTACTAAAAAAGACTCCATGGTTGCTGACATTCTTGTATCATTATAGCTATAACCAATAGTATTAAGAGGATGTCTCTCTGACCCCAGCTGAACTTGAAAATTATCTGCATTGCTTTCTAATACACCTAATTGATGCGAAGTTGCTTTCTCAGCTTGTTCTTGAGCTAGCTGGGGATCGACATTACTTAATCTCATAGCTAGCATCAAGCGAAGACTATTCGACAATTTTAGCCATTGAGACACATTACCATTATAGGCAATATCAAAATTTTTAAATCCCTCAAAATCTATATATTCTATTAAAACCTTATTAATTTCATCAAGATCTTCAAAAAACTTTTTATAGAGTACTTCTTCACTATCATATATAGATACTGTGTTGCTTGCACCATAATTAGAATAAATGACAGGTCCATGTAGTGAGGCTACTTTCTGAATACCGTAAATACGAATAAGTTTTGCCCAAGCCTCAAATTGAGGTTGATTTTTTTCACGTGCTCGTTCTATAATTTGCTTGGAGGGTGCCATTATTTCACTATAAGTACTATTCCAGGTTTCATTTTTCCACACCATTTTATAAGTTGTATTATTAGCACCTCCTGCAAATGGAGTTGGAGGCGCTAAATAACCAACCCAAGAATCTGTAGTAAGGTTTTGTGCTATTTGATATTTAAAATCTGTTGTATTAACCAACATTCTAATCATTCCAGGAAAAAAAGCTCCAAGATCATAATAGTCTTGCTCTAAAGTTTCATTCGAAACTCCATAAGGGTCAGTATTAATATTTTCAAAATTACTAGTACAACTTAATGAAGTTAATGCAATGCTGAAAATTATAAATATTTTTATATTAATTAATTTCATGAGAATTTATTTTAAAATTTAAAATTTAAATTAAGTCCGTAAGACGCAGTAGAGGGAAGGTTAAATAAATCAAAGGACTGAAAACTATTACCTGTATTAAATGCTAGATCAGGGTCAAAAGGCGCTTTTTTATAGATAAAAAATAAATTATTAGCTATAAAAGAAATACTTGCTCCACGAAAAAAAGAAGTCTCTTTAAAACCAAAATCATAAGATAACGAGACTTGTTTTAATCTAATATTGGTGGCATCATAAGCATAATTCTCCATAATCCCGTCGCGTCCCCCTACAGCTTTATAATAGATTTCCGGGTTTACAGAAGTCACTGGGTTACCACTTAAATCTACTCCATTAATATTTACTTGTCCATTATCTCGTGCTACAGCTGTTCTTTCAGAAACACCATAAGCATCAAGTAAAGCCTCTGTTGCACTCACTGCCTTTCCTCCAAATTTACCATCGATTAAAAGACTAAAGTTCCAGTTTTTATAGCTGATATTATTATTCCACCCCAAAAGAAAATCTGGTTGTGAATTTCCAATTTTCTCATACTCACTAGTTCGTTGTGGCGCACCATTATCATTTATCAAAATTCTACCATACTCATCCTTTTCAAATTTATATGTATAAATATCCCCAAAAGAACCTCCTTCGACAATGTAAAGTGCATAACCTTCACTTCTTGAGATTTCATATCTACCTTGTAGTTCAGGATGTAATTCTAATATTTTATTTTCGTTAGTAGAAAAATTTACTGTTGTATCCCATCGTAAATCATTAGTCTTAACTGGTGATCCTGTTAGAGAAACCTCAAAACCAGAATTTCTTATATGACCTGCATTAACATAATAAACACTATATCCAGAACCTGAAGGTGCACTTAACTCAAGAAATTGATTCTTATTATCAATTCTATAATAGGTTAAATCTATACCTAGGCGGCTGCTAAGAAAACGCCAGTCAGTACCAATTTCAAAACTATTTTGGTCCTCTGGTTTTAGTTCAGCAAAAGGCTTTTTTGTATTTATTACTATACCATTACCATCTATTTCGTTTAATGGAAGTGTAAAAAAAGCAGGCACTTCGTTAGACACTATAGAATAAGAAGCTCTAATTTTTGAAAAAACAATAGATTCTGGTAAATCAAACATTTCACTTAGTAACGCTGTAGCACCAAATGAAGGATAAAAATATGATTTATTCTCAGTAAAAGCTAATGTAGAGCTCCAATCATTTCTACCCGATAGATCTAAAAATAACATATCCTTATAGCCGAGTTGAACATTAGCAAAGAGACTTTGTTTTTCCATTTGACTATCTACAGATTGCTCTATTAAAGCATTTTGAGAAAAATTCTGAAGGCTAAAAATGTTTGCATACTGTATTCCATAATTATCAGAATCTGCCTGGATACCTTTACCTAATTCACTTTTCTCATAACTACCACCAGAAATAAACCCAATATCAAAATCCCCAAATTCATCATTATAGCTAAATATACCATCAGTGTACATTTTTGTACTTGTAAAGTCATTAAATCGATATCTTCCATTTTCATGAGCTAAACTTCCTGCTGTTCCAGCCTTAATTTTCTGTTCCCATTCGCTTCTAGCATAATCATAATTTGCGCGAACTTGAAATTTCATCTTATCATTTAAATCATACTCAGCAGCAACACTAGCAATTATCCTCTTTTTATGATTTTCACTTTTATTATTATTTATTATCCAATATGGATTTTGCTGTTTATCACTATCCACAAACCAATTCTGAAGCATAAGATTTCTACCTTCATCATAAACCTCATAATCATTTTCAAACTGGCTAAAATCTTTATTTCTTGGAAATAAATATAAACCCGTTAAAGGATTAAAGTAATAACCTGAGGATGGTTTATTACTTATTTTTTCAGTACTTAACATCACTCTAGAGCTAATCTTCAATTTATTATCTAAATATTTATTGGTCTGTTTGAAGGTTACATTATGCCGAATGTATTTATTTCCTGGTGTCACACCTGCAGAAGTTGTGTTAGCATAAGATAAATAGGATAAACTTTTCTCAGAACCACCACTTAAAGTTAGCGAATTAGTTAATTGATAACCATTGTCAAAAAAATCATCTATAAAATCAGGATTATAATTTTCACGTTGTGTAGACCAACTTTCATCACCTTCATTATTTATAGCTCCATACCTATATTGCATATCTGGTAAGTTTATCACATTTTGAAACAATATACCAGAAGATATATTCCCACTTAGTTTACCAACAGTTCCACTTTTAGTTGTAATTAATATTACACCATTAGCCCCTTGACTACCATAAAGAGCAGCTGCATTAGCTCCTTTAAGTACTGAAACATTCTCAATATCATCAGGATTAATCTGAGACAAACCATCTCCTCCATCTCGACTATCAAAAACACTATTTTCCTCACCCCCTGTAGAGTTATTTGCCATAGGAATACCATCTATTACAAATAATGGTGAACTTACACCGAATACACTTTTATTTCCTCTAAGTATAATTTTTGATGACCCACCAGCACCTGCTGCACTTTGCTTTATTTCTAATCCAGAAGTTCTTCCCGCTAGACTATTTACAAAATTAGCCTCCCTAGTTTTCGATATTTCATCACCATCTACATCCTGCTGGGAATAAGATAATGTTTTCTCTTTTCTTTTAATACCAAGAGCTGTTACTACTATTTCGTCTAATTGACTAACATCTGGTACTAATGTAACATTAATAACTTTCTGCCCATTAACTTCAATTTCTTGCAAAGCAAACCCCATATAAGAAAATTGCAGAATAGCACTTGCCCCTACTACATTAATACTATAATTACCATCAAAATCAGTTGTAGTACCAGCAGTAGTGCCTTTAATAACTACACTAACCCCTGGCAGCGATAAATTGCTTCCTGCTTCTACAACATTCCCTTTTACAGTTATTTGTGCCTGTATACCGTATGTGCATAGAATGCCCAACACAAACAGTAATTTAAGTACTTTTTTTGTCATAATTTTTTGATTTAAGTTTAATTTGTGTTTAAATTAACAAAATAAAATACAATCAATTAATTATTTTCGACTAGCAACTAAACATAAGTGGTGTTGGTTAAAATTATTGATTAAGAAAAATATGCAACTTTCATATAGGACATGCAAAAGATTATGTTAAATAATTGTAATTTACTCTAAAACTGAAGTAAAACCAAACGCACCAACTACAGTAACTTTATCTACAAGCCAAGGCCCGCTATAAGGTTTTGATGTTAAAAAATAATTATCTCCTAAAACATACGTGAAGCGATTTCCTTTTGATATGAGATTTTCCGAGAAAGTTAACCTTATCTTTTTTGAGTTATCTGCTAAGTCTTCTATTTTTGAGATTGATAATATTTTACGGTTATTTAAAGCAAACAAATGATTTTTAACAGCATACAAAGCACTTTCAAAAACTAAGCACCCCTTGCACTACAAGTGTAGGGGTTTAAAAACAGGAATGAAAGTCCCCCCTTAATCACTCAAGGATAAAATTAGAATTATCATCACTGCCTTTCCTCCTGTGATGTTCCAAATACTCATTAACCATTTTATCTGTTATAACTCCACTACTCCAAACACCATAACCACTTGACCAAAAATGATTGCCCCAATATCGTTTTTTCAAAGAAAGAAACTCCTGCTGAAGCTTTCGTGATGAACCTCCTTTCAAACTTTTAACAATATAACTTACATTAAGTTTTGGAGCATACTCTATATGCATATAAACATGATCGGGACTAATAACTCCTTTTAATATTTCAATCCCTTGTACCTCGCAAATTCGAATTAGAGGTTCTCGACATCTTACTTGAATATCACCTTTCAAAACTTTGTATCTATATTTTTTAGACCAAACAATATAACAAGTTATACGACCTACAGTATGCGAACCTTTTCTTACCTATACACTCATACATGCGAATGTATAGATTTTTTCACATTACCAAAGTTCTGCAATTAAATTGCAAGGTTTAAAACCCTAACTTGGGACCAATAAATAACAATAAAAAAGGAGAGCTATTAAGCTCTCCTTTTTCTTTACATCTAAAAACCAAGTATTACCTTTTTGGCATCCTTAAATTTTAATTTTGCTGTGCCCACCATAATGGTGTAAATACAGTATCTGGTCCTCCTAACTTACCAACTGCTTGTTGGTATCCTCCAGGAATATTACTAGAAAAGTTTGAAGGATACTTTAATCGTTGACCATAAAAATCAATCCTATTGGTCATAAAGTTTCCATTTGTTAATTGTGGCATGTCCGTTAAAGGCTTTTCCACTGCTGGATTCTCGAAAAATGGTAAACCAAGTCTTCTGTGATCATTCCAAGTCTCTAAAGGCAACCATGGTGTTTGCGCAATAAACTTTTGAGTAATAATCTTTGTTAAAAGGTCATTCTTTACTGCTCCATTTTTATAGATTGTATTATCTGGATACTGTAAATTCATTGTTCCAGGTAAGTTTGAATATCCATCTAAATAAGTTACAAGAACAGAAGAAGAAGGCTCTGTAGTATGCGACCAACTAACAGAAGTACCTACTCTACTGTAATCTTGAGAAGTTAAATAGTTAGTTAAATGACTAGAAACACCATTATATGCAAAACTTTGTGCAATTCCCTGCTCATAAGCTACTTGACCAGTCATAGGAACTGCCCAACCTTTTACTGCAGCTTCAGCTATTAAAAAGTGAGATTCCCAAGAAGCAAAGAAGATTCTACTATTAGAGTTATTTCTATACTTATTAGCTAAACGAGGTAATGTACCTGTAAAACCATACACTTTGTTTTTAGACCCTTTGTCTCCCCAATTACCACCTGGGTAAGCGTTCCATGTAAAAGCTGACTCTATTTCTTTAACAATATTATCAGAAGCATCTACAAGGCTTCTTTTAGTAGTGCTAGCATTACTGTTCCATGAAGGGTATGAGTTAAATTCTGGATCTGAAAAATCTCCTGGAATTTTAAATAAATCATACGCTCTAGGATCTATCTTATTGTGCAATCCGTCAAAAAAGAAACCTGCTGAAGGATCATTCGTCATAGACGTAAAATGATCATCAAACTTAAGCCCCATATAATTTGCAGGCTTAATATAGCCGTGCTTATCTGCAGATAACAAATTTTGAGAAGTTACCCCACCTAAACCAATCATTAAATTGTTAAGTGTTGCAGAAACCTCATGATCCCACCACTCTCTAGTCATTACACCTGTATAATCATTATAACCAGCTACTTCTTTTACAGAAAAATTATCTGCTGCATCTTCAATATAAGCATTACCCACTGCACTTTCAAATTCTGATTGTGCTTTTGCAGGATCTACTTCAGACAAACGCATTGCTAAACGCATTCTTAGAGAATTCCCATATTTTTGCCATTTTTTAAAATCATACTCAAAAGCTGGGTCTAATTTCTTTAAAGCATCATTAGGGTTAGAAACTGTAAGATCTAATGCACTTGTAGCTTCACCTAATTCCTGTAACATATAATAATATACATCTTTAACATCACTATATACTGGATTTACACCTTCAAAACCATTAATAGGAATAGGTCCAAAATTATCAGTCATTTCACTCATAATATATGCACGCCAAATTCTTGCAACCTGTTTAAGGTTTGGTGTATGTTCTCTAAAATTACCTGAAGCTATTTGCTCATCAGCAATTTTAATCCCTGCATTAATATTTCTTAACCATGAAGATACATATCCGTTGTAATAATCACTAGACCATCCATCATTTGCGCTTCCTTCTGACAAAGTACCAACCCTTGTCATTCTTCCTGCATCATTCCAATAAAGAACAAAAATACGTTCTGAAATATGTGGATTTTGTTGAACACCACCTATAGCGCTGTTAATAAAATATTCTATTTGTACTTGATCTTCATTTGCTGCAGTTGGATTGATATTTATCTCCTCAAAATCTGAACAAGACATAAATGCGAATAGCATTAGAACAAGTAAGTTTGTATTTTTTAATATTTTTTTCATTACTTATATTTTTTAATTTTTAGAAACTTAATGATAGATTTAAAAACACGCTACTTGTTGTAGGAGGAGAAAGATATTCAAAACCTGTAGCATTTGTAGACGTAGCAAAAACTGATTCTGGATCTATACCATTCAAGTTATTTTTTATCATCCACACGTTATTTGCAGAAATTCCAATTTTAGCATTTTGAATCCCTGAATCCGTTAACCACTTACTTTTTAAATTATAATTAACATTTACATTTCTTAACCTGATGTTTGTAGCATCAAAAATATTCGCTTCAGTTATACCTAAGTTACCTGTTCTTGCAGTAATAGCTGTCCAATAATCTTGTGATGAAACTGCAGTATTGTTTGCCGTAAAACCTCCACTACCATCACTAACTACTCCTTCTACGATAAAATCTGCTCTATCTCCATTAACTACTGTTGCTGATGCGTTTCCAGATGCTTGTAATGCATGGTTAGATCCAGAGAAAATCTCTCCTCCTAAACGTGCATCAATTAAAAAACCAAGAGTTAAATTTTTATAAGTAAACGTATTAGAAATACCAACCATAGCATCTGGCTGTTGCTCACCTAATTTAAATTTTTCTGATGTTGCAGTTGGCAAACCATTACCATCTACTATAATTTGTCCAAAATTAGCACTCGCTTCATCAGCTACTCTTGCATATTTAGTTCCCCAAATTTCTCCATAAACTCCATTTTCAATAGCTAATACAGCTAAATTATCAAAACCTCCTAGAGCATATTGAGTCACATCTTCTGCTAAGCTTTCAATAGTGTTATCATTTTTAGAGTAGTTTACACCTAAATCCCAATTTAAACCTTCTGGATTGTTAAGAATTCTACCATTTAAAGACAATTCAAAACCTTTATTTTGAACATCACCAGCATTTACTTTTTTAGAGTTATAACCACTTAAAGGATCTAAAGGCAAGTTTATTAACTGGTTTGTTGCATTAGATTGGTAGTATGCAAAATCTAAACTTAAACGGTTATTAAAAAATCTACCTTCAAAACCAATTTCTTTAGATTTAATTAACTCACTTTTTAAGTCTGGATTAAACAATACATTATTAGTACCTGCAGTAGTATTACCATTTACGTCATTATCAATTGTATAGAAGTTATACAGTTCATAAGGAGATAAATCATTTCCTACAGTTGCATAAGATGCTCTTATTTTACCAAAATTCCACCAACTAGGCATGTCTACATCTTGTTTTCTTAACATCTCTGTAAAAACAAAAGAAGCACTTACAGATGGGTAGAAAAAAGATCTATTTTCTTCACTTAACGTAGAAGACCAATCATTACGACCTGTAAAATCGACAAATAAATACCCATCGTAATTAACCTGGAATGTACCATAAATAGAATTTGTTTTTCTATTACTAGAACCTTGATTAATATTTGCTGGATTTACTCCATTATTTAATGTAAATAAGTTTGGTACAACTAAATCACCAGAATGCCCACTAATATTATTAGAAGATCTAGACATTAAATTTCCCCCCAAGGTTGCAGACCCTCCAAATTTACCTAAGATATTATCTTTACTTGCAAGTAATAATAAGCTGTAATTTTTCTCGATAAAAGAATCTTTACCAAAACTATATATACCTGTATTATTTCCTGGGCTACCAGAGTATAATTTAGTTTCTGTAGTTGTGGTGTATAAATCTGCTCCTGCTTTTAATTCTGAACTTAACCAGTCATTAAATTTATACTTTAATGATCCATTTAATAAGAAACGATCTCTTGCATCTTCACTCAATCTGTTTTTTGCAGACCAATATGGATTTTCTGCATTTTCAGAAACAAACCATCTCATGTTACCAAATTGATCTGAACTTTCTTCAAATTGTGTAATATCTACAGAGACTGGTAATTGTGCTAACGTAGCAAAAGCATTGTTATTATTACTACCATTTAAAGGTCTGTTACCTGCTTGCGTATTAATATACTGCACCTTTACATCAGAAGTCCATTTATTATCTTCACCAAAATGAGAAACCGCTCTAGTAGTTAAGTTTAACCTTTCTAATGTAGACCCTGGAATATTACTTTCATTCTCTAAATAATTTACAGAAGTATATAATGATGTTGCATCTGTAACTTGTTGTTGAAATGATACACTATAATTTTGATTAAATCCTCCATTATAAAAATTATCGATATTATCATACGCTCTTAAAGTAGTTTGATCACCTTTAAAATCCGTTACAGTCTGACCCGTAATTTGAGGTCCCCAACTTGCACGAGAATCATTTACATACACACCTTCATTTCCTTGTCCAAATGACTGTTGAATTTCTGGTGTTATAAATAATCTTTCAAAACCAGTAGTTACAGAAACTGTAATACCAAGACCTTTTCTAGATTTACCCGTTTTAGTAGTAATTAAAATCACACCGTTTCCTGCACGAGAACCATACAAAGCAGCAGCAGAAGCACCTTTTAACACCGTCATCGTTTCAATATCATCGGCATTTAAATCTCCAAGTCCATTCCCTAAATCTTGAGAAGGATTAAAGAAATCTGTATTCTCTGCTCCTGTAAAGTTATCCATAGGAATTCCATCGACAACAATTAAAGGTTGGTTATCTCCAGATAATGAACTATTTCCTCTCAATACTATTTTTGAAGAACTAGCAGGACCATTACTACCTTTTATAATCTGTACACCTGCAACCTTACCTACCAAAGCATTAGCAACGTTAGACTCTCTTGCTTCTGTTAAACTCTCTCCTTTTACTTCTTGAACCGCATATCCTAAAGATTTACGTTCTCTTTTAATACCAAGAGCTGTTACTACTATTTCGTCTAATTGACTAACATCTGGCACCAATGTAACATTAATTACTTTCTGCCCATTAACTCCAATTTCTTGCAAAGCAAACCCCATATAAGAAAACTGTAGAATAGCATTTGATCCTGCTACATTAATGCTATAATTACCATCAAAATCAGTTGTAGTACCAGCAGTAGAGTCTTTAATAACTACACTAACTCCTGGCAGCGCTAAATTGCTTCCTGCTTCTACAACACTCCCTTTTACAGTTGTTTGTGCCTGCATACTGTATGTGCATAGAATGCCCAACACAAACAGTAATTTAAGTACTTTTTTTGTCATAATTTTTTGAATTTAGTTTTATTTAAAGTTAATTTAAGTTTAAATTAACAAAATAAAACACAATCAATTAATTATTTTCGACTAACAACTAAACATGAGTGGTGTTGGTTAAAATTATTAATTAATAAAAATATGTAACTTTTCTATGTAACAAGCGCTAATATTATGTTAAATAATTGTAATTTACTCTAAAACCGAAGTAAAACCAACCACACCAATTCCAGTACTTTATCCACAAGTCAAGGTCAGCTATAAGGTTTTGATATTAAAAAATAATTATCACCTAAAATATACGCTAAGCTACCTCCCTTTTATAAGGACTGTCATGAGAATGTTAACCTTATCTTTCTTGAGTTTTCAGCTAAGACTTCTATTTTTGAGATAGAAGATGTTTATGACTATTTAAAGCAAACAAATGATCTTTTACAGTATACAAAACACCATCAACTAATAAATTTGGTTGAATAGCAATTGGCTCATAAAACACTATAAATCGAACACCTAAATAACTATTACTGAACTTAAATTAATTGAGTCGCTTGGTAATCTACTTCTCCATCATAGAAATCCAATTTGCTAAAACTTCATAACCATGGACATGATAATGACAACCATCTGATAAAAAATAACTTCCATTCTCAGTCTTGGGATTTTCTAAAAAACCGTGGCAGGTTAGAATCCGTATTTTTTCATATTTCTTTACAAACGCTCTTTGAGCCTCTCTAATATTTTGATGTCCTATATTAGAATTACACCCTAGAGGAGTTTGAATGATATAAAATTTTTCAAACGAAAAATCAGTTTTTAAATCGTTTTATAACCTTTTAATAGCTTTTTTTATAATGCACTATAGTGACACCTATTTACTAGCTGATGAAACCTTAAAAAATGTTTTTGAGCTTCGCTTAATATTAGAAATGGTAATTATAAATCTGTTGTTTGATAGAAAGATAGAGAAAGAATTTAGTTGAGCTAGAAGAAATTGCTAGTAAAATAGAAAATAAAAACTCAGCAAAAGCTATTCTTTTTAGCTCAGAAAGCGAAGTTCCCTTTCACGGAAAATTAAATGAAATGTATGTAAACAAAACGTTACAAAAGTTTCAGAATTTATTATTACTTGTATTTCATTATGTACATACTAAAAAACTACCTGACGTAGAGACCTACATGTAGGCTAAGAAGTTTTAAATGCATAGAAAACTTTTGAAAGAAGATAACAAAAAAGCACTTAGAATCACATTTTGATAGAATTTTAAATAATTCTACACAATAACTTTTACGATAATCTTTTTAAGTATTAAAATGCAATTTAATCTGAATTCAGGTAAATGAATATCATCTGTAAAAAACAGTGAATATTCCCTTATATAATGTCTGTAATTAAGTTGTGCCTCTTAATACAAAAAAAGGAAACCTAAAGTCAATATCATATATATAATATTGGAATCTTTTTTCATTTGATTAATTTATTTGGTCAATTTGTATTATATAATACAATATTATGTTTTTATGATAAAAAATTATGACCTAATTATTTCCAAGAGAAAATTATATAATATCTATAAGGTATCAATTTTAAAGTTAAAATAGATACAAAAAGAGTAGATAATTGTGCTAATATTATTAAAAGAAGGAGAATTATCTTTATTTCGATAGCTTAAATTAACTCAGAAATAAAATGTTGCAAGAAAATGAAATACATACAGAAAAAACTTTAGAAAATTAACTTAAGAGAATTAAAGCTATAATTTCACAATTACTAAATTGATATCAAGAGGTTTTAGAACTAGTGATAGTCCGTTAAAGTAATAAATTATCTAGTTTACATCTAAAAAATAAATTAGACCGATCACGATAAAATATTCTCAATACAACCTACAATTAAGTTGAACTAAAACTCAACAACTTTATCTAAAGCATCATCAATATCTTGTTGCATAAAATTAGACTGATACAAAATAGTAGTTGTAATTGAAGAGTGTCTGTATAACTTTTGAAGCATTTGAATTGTAATTTTATCACCTGAAATATTACCAAAACTATGACGAGCAATGTGCATTGTTAGCTTTTTATCAATACCAGCTTTATCTGCTACCATTTTTAAGCGTCTATTAAAGTTTCTTGTAGCAGTCTTTATTCTCGTTTTTAAATATCTGTCATCATCTAAATCAACACCTTCTAATTCTTTAAAAAGATAAACTGTTTCCTCATTTTTCTCTAACTGACTAAGAATACCTATTACTTTATTTGGAATTTTTAAAGAAACAAGTTTTTTATTTTTGCCCATTCTATAATGCAACCTATTATCTAAAAAATCTGTCCACTTCAATAATAAAACATCACTAACTCTAATTCCGGCAAAATAAAAACTAAGTAACCAAGCATTTAAGGCATATTGTTGTGCCTGAGTGAGGTCTTTTATATTTTCTAAAATTTTAATTTCTTCAATAGTTAAACCTATCTTAACTGATTCCGGAAACCTTATCTGATACTTCCCTCTACCAAATGGATAACTTACATTTTTAATCGAAAAATCAGAAATAGCAATATTCAGAATTGTTCGGATTGTAATCATATAATTTGCAATCGTTCTTTTAGATAGATTCCTTTTAGTTGATAAATGATTTTCAAATTCCTTCATCAAACGTACATCAAAATCACCTAAGTTAAATGTATCTTTTTTAATGAAATTTTTAAAAACTTGAAGGCGCTGTTTTTCTATATCTACCTGATGGAATTGTTTTCGATTTTTTAATTGATTCAAATAATAGTTTGATACTAGAAAAAAGTCTTCGTTTTTTTTATTTAAAACTTTACTTTTTATGGCTGTTACCGACTGATAGTTCGTTTCCATCTCAGCATCAATTAACTTTTTATTGACCTCAGACTTTTTATTCAAAATAAGTTGATTGATATACAAAAAATCTGGATGTGACTTCTTAACAGCACAATTTTTATTATCCCAGTCAATTTGTTTTATATATTGACCGATATAAATAAAAGTAGCTTTTCTATCTTTTATAATCCTAAGTACAATATAGGATATAATTTTTGAGAATTTGCTTTTTTCCTTAAAACTGCTTTAATTGAAGACACCTTAATAAATTTATTAAGCTAAAGATACAAAATCTAGGTACAACATAGGTACAACATTTGATGATATTATATGATATTATTCAATATCAAACAAAATTAAAACACAACTAACTAATTGACCTACAGATAATTTAGTTTTATTTAATATCTCTAATTTATAATTCATAACCCTGAGGTCACGGGTTCAAATCCCGTTCTCGCTACAAGTATAGTACGGAAAGTCAAGATTTATATCTTGGCTTTTTTTTGTTTAGGTACAACAAATTGATTTTTAACATCCTTATAAAATCATTCAATAACTTTTCTTTCTCTCTTTCTCAAAAAATAATAACCAAGCAAGAACAATCTAAATATAATAGAAAATTTAGCACGAGCTTTACCTACGTATTTTAAAACAAAAATAAAGTCACTTAAAAACATAAACACAACAATACAAACAACTTACATTTTACATTTCGGATAAACCAGCGCAAGTAAAAGGTAATATTTAGCATGAAATATGCTAACATATAAATTAATTTTATAGATATAAAAAACTAATATTTTAAACACTATAAACCATTTATTATGAAAAAAAATTACTTTAAAATTTTATTTATGGCTGCAGTCCTTTTTACTACCATAAAAATAGCTGCACAACAAGGACCTACACATTATCAATTTACAGCCGATGCTCAATCTTGGGTCAAAGGCTATGGTCCCGGAACAGTATCTTGGGATGATGGAACTACTACACCTTCTTCTGATGGGGCACTAACTTTAGACAGAACTGAAGCTGGTACAACAAATAACAATGCCAATATTAGAAGAGGACAAGGTGGAGATGATGCTTTTATTGTATTCGATGCAGACGTTTACAACTACATTAAAGTTAAAGTTTATAACGAAACAGAGGCTATAAATGTACAAGTACAAGGAAAGTTTAGACCCGCAGGAACAACAGATGAACCTTCTAGCATTGATACTCAAAATAATAATGGCGTATTGTTAGCTAAATTTGCTGGTGGATTTCAAACAATATATTTAGATGTGTCTGCTATTACAGGAGAGGTTACTACATTAGATATATTATTTAGAGCTGGTAGTGCTTTAACAGACCCATCAGGAGCTAAATTATATATTGATGAAATTGAATTTTTAACAGAATTACCTCCTTCTACATATTCTGAATTTATTAAAAACCCTAGTTTTGACGATGCTGTAGGAAGCTATACTTTTAGGGGAAATACAACTCAATTAGGTAGAGAATTATCTACAGATTTTGCTAAAGATGGAACCAAAAGTTTTAAAAGTACTTTTACTAAAGATCAAGATGCTCAGTTTTGGTACTTTAATGATTTTTCACAGCCTTATGCTGCTGGAATTATTACTGACGGAAAACAAGCCAAGGTAACAATGTGGGTAAGATCTACTAGAACAGCACCTATAAGTATTTCAGTAAGATTAAAAACTACAAATGCTGCAGGAGGAGACTCTAAAGTAGCTACAGGTTGGCCAACAGCTTCTTTTAGCACCAGTGGAACAGCAGATACTTGGGAAGAATTAACTTTTACAATTCCTCTTCCTCAAGACCATACAGATCCAGCTTCAGAAATACGTAATATAGAAATGTGGCTAGGTTATATAAATAACGAAGAAAATGTAGCTTTAAACGGTGTAGCTGGAGACGTTGTTTACTTTGACCAAATGACTGCAGTTATTGAAGATGCTCCAACAGCAGGTGTGAGTTCTCAACAATTAGAAAATGTAAACATGTATCCAAACCCTGTAGAAAATAAATTATTTATTAATTCTAAAGAAACGCTTAATAAAGTTGAAATCTTTAACTTATTAGGTAAAAAAGTACTTTCTACAACAAATACAAAATCTATTGATGTTTCTTCTTTAAGCAAGTCTGTTTATTTAGTTAAAATATCTTCAGACAAAGGAATTTCTACAAAGAAATTAGTTAAAAACTAAATAATTATTTTCCACAAATTACGTACTTTATAAAAGCTAGCAATTTAAAATTGTTAGCTTTTTTTGTTTACAGATTAACAGAAGAAAACATATAGTAATACTCATGTTGTGTGTTATCTTCTTTATGTGACATCTCCAAAAAAGCAGAAGTGACCAGCTTTATTACCAATAAAGTTCCTCACAATTTGGTCATTTCGAATACTACTGAAATCAAAATATATCTTGATTGAAAGTATCTAGCGTAGCTAAAAGAAATCACATCATATTACGTATATTGTATTTAACCTCTTTATACAACTTCTCCTAAAAAAGTCGAAGAGACAGGTTTAAATTGATTCATTAATTTTAAAGCAAAAGAAAACCCTACAACTTCTCAGTTATAGGGTTTCATCATTTATAGTATTTTCTGCTTAAGCTTTAAGTTGTGCAGTAATTTCTTTAAAAGTATTCATTACTAAACCAACATCTACCGCATAAGAAATATATTGTACGCCAATATCTTTCCACATTTTTGCTTTTTCTGGTGTTTCTGTAAAAGTACCTACAAACTTACCGTATTTTTTAGCAGTTTCTACAGCGCCTTTCATAGCATCTACTACTTTAGGGTCATTAACTAAACCAGGAACACCACAAGATTGAGATAAATCATAAGGACCTAAAAAGATCACATCAATACCATCTACTTGTACAATTTCTTCTAAGTTATTAATACCCTCCATTCCTTCTATGTGAATAATGGTAGTAATATCATTATTTGCTTTTCCAAAATGATCTGCTGCACTAATATTTGTATACTCTGCTGCTCTTACATATCTGCACATACCTCTTTCTCCTTTCGGATAAAACTTGGTAGACTTCACCAATCTTTCCGCATCTGCTTTTGTACATATTTGCGGAACCTGAATGCATTTAACTCCAATATCTAAAGTTCTTAGAATTAAAGTTTCAGAATTTTCTGTAACTCTTACAACAGGTGTAATTCCTCTAGCTTCTGCAGCTCTAATCATATTCTGAGTAGATTCTATGCTATAAGGACCATGCTCCATATCTATAATAACAAAATCGAAACCTCCTAAAGCAGCAATTTCTACCATTGCAGGATCTTGTACTTTACAAAAAGGACCGTAAAGTGTTTTACCCTCCTTTAAACTAGCTTGTAATAAATTTTTCGCCATAATTATAGTGCTGATGTAATACGTTTCTTAACTAAATAATCATCTAAAGCAAGGTGTGAACAATCATGTCCAATTCCACTATTTTTAAATCCACCGTGTGGTAAATAAATAGCATATTTTACACCATTGATTTGAATTTCTCCAAACTCTAAATCTTCTGTAAATCTTTCTATTCTCTTGTTATTGTTTGTAAAAATATAAGAAGCTAAACCAAATTCGGTATCGTTTGCTAATTCTAAAACTTCATCATCCGTATCAAAAGACATTACACCTGCAATAGGTCCAAAAGTTTCTTCTCTAAACAATTTCATTTCCGTTGTAGTACCAGAAATAATGGTTGGTTGCATCCAGTTTCCTCCTTCTGGTAAGCCTTCAGGAATTCCTCCTCCATATTCTAATTTTGCTCCTTTACTTACTGCATCTTCTATCAACGTAAACATTCTATCTCTAGATCCTCTAGAAGCCAAAGGCCCCATAAATACGTCTGGATTTTCTTTAGTACCAAAACCTATTTTTAATGCGGATGCTCTTTTTACATATTCCTTTAAGAATTTGTCATAGATATTTTTATGAACGAAAATTCTGTTTGCAGCCACACAAATCTGACCTGTATTTCCAAATTTTAATCCGATTGCCAAATCTAAAGCCAACTCTAAATCTGCATCTTCAAAAACAATAAAAGGAGCATTTCCTCCTAATTCCATTCCTAATTTTTTGATAGAAGTTGTACTATCAGCAATGATTCTTTGTCCTGTTTGCGTAGAACCAATCATGGTAATTACTGCAGGAATTTTACTGGTAGTCATTGGTGTTGCCACTTCGCTACTAGAACCTGCTAAAATGGTAACCACACCAGCTGGAAAATTGATGCTTTCTAAAATTTCACCTACCATATATGCGGATAAAGGTGATAAACTAGATGGTTTAATAATTAAAGAACATCCAGAAGCTAATGCCGGTCCTATTTTATAACCAACATTTAATAACGGAAAATTCCATGCTAAATAAGCAATAGCAACTCCTGCTGGTTTAGAAATCATTTTATGAGTATGCGTACCATCATAATCAGGAATTTGCTCTTCTCTTAAATTTTTCATGGCATTTGGGTACCATTCTAATGACTCTGTAAGTCTTAATATATCTTCTTCAGAACCTACATAGGTTTTCCCCATTTCATGCACCATTGCATTTCTTAACTCATCTGATTTTTCTAAAATTGCATCACGCAATTTTAACATCCAAACGGTTCTTTCTATTAAAGAAAGTTTAGACCAATATTTAAAACCTTTTTGTGATGAGATCAATGCTTTTTCTGCATCTGCTTTTCCTGCTTTTGCAACCTGAGCAATTACTTCTCCTGTTGCTGGGCAAATAACATCTTCTCTTTCTCCACTAACAGCATCTACTAACTGACCATCAATGTATAATTTTTTATATCCGAAGTTTTGAGTCTTCATATGCTTGTTTATTTATTTAATAATTTTTCAACTTCTATTTCATTGGTAGTACTACTGATACAATACTTACGTAAAACATCTTCATCTACATCAATCCCTAAACCGGGTCTATTTGGTACTTCTAACATACCATCTTTCATTTCTAATTTAGGAAATGTTAAGTTGTCTCTTAATCCGTTTTCTGTTTGATCAAACTCTATTAAGTAATCTGCTTGATACATTCTCCCAGGAATCGCCTCTAAGTTCGCTATAAAATGCAAACCAACATGTAAACCAATAGAAGTTCCCCAAGTATGTGGTATTAAATCGATACCATTCGTACTTGCCAAAGCAGCAATTCTTTTTGCTTCTGTTAAACCTCCACTTGCACAAACATCTGGTTGTAAAATATCTACAGATTTATTTTTGATTAATTCATTAAATCCAAAACGTAAATACTCACATTCACCACCAGCAATAGGAATAGTAGTTTTTTCTCTTAACTCCCTATATTGTTCATAAAACTCAGGTGATATAGGTTCTTCAAACCATTTGATATTGTATTTCTCTATTTTTTTTGATAATTCTACAGCTTCTCTAAAAGTATACGCATGATTAGAATCTACCATTAAATCTATATCCGGTCCAATAGTTTCTCGAATAAGTTTTACGTTAGCAACATCTTCTTTAATACCCAAACCTACTTTCATTTTCATGGCTTTAAAACCTTGAGAAACGTATAATTTAGCTTCTTCTACAAAACCTTCAGAAAAATTATTGTGATTTGTAAAGTATAAACCTGTTGCATAAGGTTGTATCTTCCTTCTATGAGCACCACCTAATAAGGTTGAAACTGGTAATCCTAAAATTTTACCTTTTAAATCCCAGATAGCAATATCTATAGCACTAACTGACGCCATATAAACACCTCTTCTAGAAAAATCTAACGTCTTCCGGTACATTTTGTTCCAAATTACTTCATTTTCTAAAGGATTTTCTCCTAGCACAGTTGATTCTAATAATTTTATACCTGCTTCTACCATTGTAGCAGGACCATAAGCCTCTCCCCAACCGTGTTGACCGTTAGAGGCTGTTACTTTAACAACACAGATACAACGTTCTGCATATTCCCATTGTGAAAAGAAAAAACTTTTAGATAAAGTATCTTTAAGAACAAACGCTTCTATTTTTTCTATTGTCATTGTTTAGTTATTTAGTTGACTCTTTAGCAATTATAAATTACAAATCTGTAATTATGCTAGATGTTAAAAGTAAATAATAAGCTGTTTTTGGTAGGCTTCATTTTTATCTAAAACAAATCATATATTACCTTTTAATTCCTACTTAAAAGGTAAATAAAGAAAGTTTAAAAAATTATTTTTAATACTTGTAAGATAACTTTTATATCATTTAGATAAATAAAAAACATAATTTAGTTAAAACAAAAAAAGGCTACAGATATCTGTAGCCTTTCTTATTAAGTTAAAAAATAATATTAATTATAAACTTCTTCTTCAGAAACTTTTACATTAAAAATAGTCGTTCCGTCTACAGTTAACGTTCCTGCTCCTGTTGTTTTATCTGCAGATAAAACATAATTTACAGTTGCTTCACCCTCTAACTTATTTACTTCTACTTCAAAATTAGTATCAGTAGAAGAATCGGCAAAACCAGAAGATGTATAAGATTCTAAATTTACTTCTGTAGAATATTCTACAATTACACTAACTTCTTTGTATATATTAATTTTAAAAGCGGCATTATTACCTGTAATGTCTGTAATGGTAAATACTGGTGTTAAAGCTGTCGTAGACTCTTCAAAATTGCTTTCTTCATCACAAGAAGTGAATGCCAAAACGATTGCAAAAACGGCAATATATTTTATTATATTTTTCATCATTATTTCTAATTTAAATTATGGTCTATCTTCTAATTTAATAAGTGTTAACTCATCTAAATACATCAACTGTTCTGCAGTAGTAATTCCAACATTATCTTCTGCTAAAACTCTTAATGTAGTTCTTCTTTTTGCATCACTGCTTGTTAAATCTGCCGGAATAACAGCAGGTGCATCTGCAAAAACACGTACCCATTTACCTTTTTCGATACTTGAAATATCAAAATGTAAATAATCTAAAACAGGATTACCAAATTCCATTCTAAAAGTAGTTAAGGTTGTACCAGGCTCTACATACACCCAATAAGACACTTGGTAAGTTCCTGCTGGCATACCATTTGGACCATCTGCTAAACCAAAACCAAAAAGATTTACAGTAGGTATAGCAACATTTGGCAGTTTATATCTCATACTAGCACCACCTGCGTAAGCTTGATCTGTGCTACGTGCCCAAATTTCTTCTCCAGATCCAAACTGACCATTCCCATTTCCTCCAGGAATAAAAAACTTACCTGTTGCAAAAGCATTATTTACACCACCTCCTTCAGGCTCAAAACTACCCCAAGAATTTGATGGTAAAACATTGTTATCAAAATGCATTTGTACTTTTTGATTTGCAAAAGGAGCTAACACTCTTTCGTCTGCTGAAAGAATAGTTGTACCATTATAAGAAACCGTAATTACATCAGAATTATAAATAGGCGCGGATAATATTAACTCAATAAAAGTGGCATTACCTTCTTTTACTCTAGCTGTTTGCACAGTGAAATCTTCATCTAATCCTTTAGCAGCGTTTTTTACATTCACAGTAAAATTAGCTTCTTCTCCAGAAAATGCTTTTAACTCTCCAGTAACTCTAAACTCTATTACTTCATTTTCATTTTCTGTTAATGCTTTGTCAAAAACAAAAGGTTGTGAAGACTGAATCACCTTAACTTTTAATGGTATAATTTTTTCAGCAGAAGCAACTGGTGCATTATCTTCTACTCCGTCTACAGTTTGTACTTGTCTTAAAGATCTTATGGTTCCTGCATTATAGGTACCCAATTTGTAAAACTTTACATCTTGAGATAATTCTGCCAAAGTACCTGCCTGACTAGGTACTCCATCTGGAATTAACCACGTTACTCTGTTAGGTCTACCGGTAGTAGATTTATCTACAAAAGTTAATCCGGTTGCTGCCTCTACTTCTATAACTGGCCAAGTACTTTCATCTTTAATATCAGGAATATCCGTTTCTGTAACATTTAATACTTCTGCACCGTCTTTTAAAACTGAAAAAGCAGGTAAAATATTTGCATAAACATCAAACAAAAACTCTACGTCCATTACATGTTCATCACCTTCTGTTGATGAATTTGCTATAACGTATGCTGCTCTATCCTCCGAAACATTAGGAGTTACTTCCTCAGTAAATTTATTTCGTAATCTAATTTTAGTTAAACCACTTTTACCAAATAAAACATGTGCCTTACTTTCTGAACTAGACAAACCAACGTCTTCATTAATAAATTTTGATAAGGTATCACTAGAAGTGAAACCATCTTTTAGAAAATGATCTCCATCCTCTAAAATCCATTCGTGACTTGTAGCTCCTTGAGATAAATCGAAGAAAGAAATATAAGTATCTATGTTTACTTTAAACTTTGCATCTATATTTGGTCTATTTGGATCTAAACCAATAAGCCATGAAACATCAGACAAATCATCTGGTGCTGTGTACCCTTTATAAGAATCTTCTTCACAACTTAGCAAGGCCAGTAAACTGAAGAAAAGTATATATTTTTTTATATTTTTCATGATATATCTTTTAATTTATGTTTGGGTTAGAATTTACCTCTGCAAAAGGAATAGGATACGTACCATTTTTAGATTCATCATAATTTAAATATGGTGTATCATATTCATAATCTACGGTAGTAAAAGTTCCTGAAGGTAATTGGTTTACTAATTGAGGAAAATTCCCTCTATCAACCGTTTGGTTGTTACTTCTTTTTGTATATGAAAAGTCTACTCCGTAATATACTTCTTCAGACAATTCTTTTAATCGGTCTTTAAAACCATAGTTATCAGATTTTTTCCATCTTTGGAAATCTAAAAATCTTATATTATGACCTTCTACTCCCATTTCTAAAGGTTTTTCAACTCTCATTAAACGTTGCATCAATTCATCTGCTGTATATTCTGCATCAGTATCTTCTTTGTCATACGTACGAGTAGTATCTCCATTTGGTCTTCCTAAAAGCACCAATCCCCATCTTTTTCTAATCTGGTTTATTAATTTGATTGCTCCTTCTACATCACCTGTTTTTATTTTACATTCTGCTTGCATTAATAAAACATCTGCCAATCTATTAAGAGTTACATTTTTAGTAGAATATGCTTGTCCACCAGGAAGTTGACTTTCTGTAGAAACAATATCATCATTGGTGTACTTTTTCCACCAACCGAAGCCCCAATTGGCTCCTCCAAATCTACCGTATTCACTGGTAGTTCCTGTTAAGTAATACGTTGTTTCATTGTCATCTACAACAGCCATCATAGAAGAGTTTCTTAATGGTACGCTTCTTAAACTAACTTCAGATGTATTAGGATCTGTATAGTAATTTCTAGAATCTAAAGGATCCATAGGTTCTGTTTTGTATGCATTTACAATCCATGCTGGTCCAGTTGCAGAACGTGTTTGTGCTGTACGAACGTTTATCCAGTTTGTACCTGAATCTCCATCCCAAGGTGGTAAATCTAATCTTGTGTTTTGTTCAGAAAAATTAATTTCTAAAATAGATTCTCTATTAAATTCACCAGCAGTTGTAAACAACTTCGTTAAATCTGTTTCTAAAGAATAACCATGATTATTAATTACATCATCAAAATAAACCATTGCTTTACTATAGTCTAATTCGTATAAATAGCTAGTCCCTAAAATTGTTGCAGCTGCACCAGAAGTAACTTTAGCCAAATCATTGTCTGGGTATTCTCCATTTTTATACAAGTTAGCATACGCATATTCTAAATCTTCTCTAACAAAACTAATTACATCCGACGCAGGAGATAATGCTTTTGAAAAATCTTCATTGGTAGCAGGTACCGCATCTCTAATTATAATACTTCCATCATTAAAAGAGGTATATAAATAAAAGTGAAATAAACCTCTAAAGAATCGTGCTTGTGCCATTTGCGAAGTCCAATTTGCTTCATCTGTTGCTGTTTCTTTTATATTATTTAAAGCTTCTATTACTTGGTTTGCTCTAAAAATACCTAAATAAGAATCTTGCCATTTGTTTAAAATTGCCAAACTACTTCCATTATATAAATGTAAATAGAAATCTTCTGTATTGTCTGGATTTGGGCGTCCATAACCAGGATACCCCATATCTGAACGTAACATTTCTTCAAACTTATTTAAAATTGCTGGCTTATGTAACGTTTGATAAACAGCATTTAAACCTGTTTGAGTTTCCGCTAAATTTCTCCAATAATTATCTGTAGATATTAAGTTTGGGTTCTTTTGTTCTAAAAATTCATCTGCATCACAAGAGCTTAACACTCCTAAAGTAAAAATGAATATAAAATATTTAAAAATTAATTGTTTCATCACAAATAAGTTTATATTAAATTAAAAATTAATGTTTACTCCTAACATATATTGTGAGGATATTGGTCCAGTATTTTTATCTAAACCTCTTGCTTGTATTCCCCCACCTACTTCTGGATTGTAACCAGAGTATTTAGTAATAGTTAATGGGTTTTGAGCTCTTACATAAAAACGCAATCTGCTAAGTCCCATTTTGTCTAAGGTATTTTTAGGAAAACTATATCCCATAGAAACTTGTCTTAATCTTAAATAAGAACCATTTTCTAACCAAAGATCACTATACCCTAAATAGTTGTTATGTCTTGTAACATCGTTTCTATAAGTTGGTACTGTAGAGTTTTGATTTTGTGGAGACCATTGATAAATTTGATCTTTATGTCTACCAAAACCATATGCCCAAGCATCAAAACCATTCATTATCTCTTGCCCTAATGCAGCATACCAGTTCATTGAAAAATCCCAATTTTTATAGTTTGCGTTAAAAGTATATCCTAATTCATATTCTGGTAATCCACTACCACTATAAACCCTGTCTGATTCATCTAAAACACCATCATTATTTTGATCTATAAACTTCGTATCTCCCATTCTTGCATTTCTATCAATATTGTTTTGGTATTCTGCAAGTTTTACTTCTGTATCTAAAATTCCGTCTGTTCTCCATAAGAAAAAAGCTGCTGCCTCACGACCAACTGCCAATGCAGTAACTCTAGATTGTTGTGGTGCTCTACCTACTAAACCACTATCTGTAGTTAATTGGAATTTAGTATCTCCACTAATTTTTGTAACTTCATTCTGATTTGTAGAGAATGTACCATTCATTCTATATCTAACATTACCAATATTCCCTCTAAAACCTAACGCTAATTCTAATCCAGAATTAACCATATCTCCAACATTTAAAACTACAGTTGCATTGTTACCACCACCTGCTGAATTAGGAATAAAAACTGGAAATAACATGTTTGATTTATCTGAGTGATAATATTCCGCTGAAAGCGTTAATCTGTTTCTTAAGAACCCAAAATCGAAACCAATGTTTTGTTGTGTTGTTTCTTCCCATTTTAAAACTCTGTTTACAAAGTTTTCTTGAGTAGCTCCTAAACTTACAGAACCTGTAGAAGTTGCGTAATTTATATCTTGAGAAATACCTGCAGAATATAAATAATCTCCAATTCTATCTACACCAACAGTACCCTGACTTAATCTAAGTCTAAAGTTATTAACTGCATTTTTGTATTTATCCCAGAAAGGTTCATCAGAAACATTCCAAGCTAATGCGATTGATGGAAATGTACCCCATCTATTATCTACCGGAAACTTAGAAGAACCATCTCTACGTAAACTAGAACTTAAAATATATTTTCCTTTATAACTATACTGAAGTCTTCCTATTAAACCTATTCTTGTTTGCTCATAATCATTTCCAGAAGAAACAAACTGAGTACCAGTTGCTCCATTTAAAACCTGAACATCATCATTAGTGGCTCCATTTCTTGTTGCTGTAAAAGCTTCACTTTCATTTTTTTCTCCATTTATAAAAGCTGTAAGTGTTACATCATGTTTTTCATTAAATACTCTGCTATAAGTAGCTCCAAAATCTGCTATCGTATTTGTTGTAAAACGAGTTCTGTTAGAAACAAAACTATCTTCTGGTTGACTTTGTAAAACCGGTGGTGTTTGATTATTATAAATCTCTTGATAAGGTCTGTAAATTTTACCAATACTATTTATAGATGTTAAACCTAAATTACTAGAAAGGCTTAAATGTTCTGTAGCTTGATATTTTAAATTAAGTGTTGCTGCAGCTCTTGTAGTTTTATATACATTGGTTGTTCTTAAACTCTCAATAACCCAACCTAATCTATTTACATCATCTCCACCTTGAGACAATTCATCTAAATTATCTAAATTAAGTCCGTTTTGAGTTGGTCTATACACAATAGATTGTGATAAAAGATTTCCCTGAGGAATATCTCTAGTATCTTTATTCATAGAAACACTAGACTGAATTCTTAGTTTATTTTTTTCGTAAACTGTACTTGCTCTAATATTAAAACGGTTATATGCTGAATTAATTTGTAATCCTTCTTGACTAAAAAATCCTGTAGAAACATTATACGTAATATCTTCTGTACCTCCAGAAACATTTATATTATAGTCTTGTGTTGGTACATCATTAGTGAAAATTAAATCACTTAAGTTGGTTTCATTTAAAAAAGTTTTTGGTTGTTGTAAAATCTGTAAACTTACTTGATCATCAAAACCACCATTTACATTTCTATTTTGAACAACATCAAAATAAGTTTGCTCTACAGAATTCATTAAAGGCACTGCTGCTCTTCTATGTTGTATAGCATAACTTGCATTAACTCTAACTTGTAAAGAACCTGGTTTACCCTGTTTAGTAGTAATTAAAATTACACCTGTAGCTCCACGAACTCCATAAATTGCGGTTGAAGCAGCATCTTTTAAAACGTTAATAGTTTCAATATCTGACGGCGGAATTCTTGGGTCTCCATCTTGTATCACTCCATCAACAACATATAAAGGTGTATTGTCTCCAGATAATGAAGTAACACCTCTAATTAATATTTCTGATGTTCCTCCTGGTTCTGATGAAGAAACAATGTTTACACCAGATACTTGCCCTTGTAAAGCAGCTCCTAAATCTGAACTAACAATACTCTCTAGATCTTCTGCTTTTACTTGAACAACTGCACCTGTAATTTCTTTCTTTTTTACTGTACCATAACCAATTACTACTATTTCTTCTAAGCTTTCTACAGAAGGATCTAAAACAACATTCATTGTTGCATTTTTAACCTTTAGTTTTTTCTGTATCATACCAATATAGCTAAACTCTAAAATATCTCCAACATTTGCTTTGATAGAGAAAAGTCCATCAAAATCTGTTGAAACCCCATTTTGAGTTCCCTTAACAATTACACTTACACCAGGAATTGGACCCTGATCTTCTGAACTAGTAACTGTTCCAGATACCTTAATTGATTGCGCATTAGTGCTAAACTGACACAACAACGCGAAGAGTAAAAGCAAGAAACTGCCCGCCTTGGCTTTCCTCAATAATAAATTTAAAATTTTCATGTATTTAATTTTTGAACTTAATTGAACTTGATTGATTCTCTAATCTCTTATGGTAAAAAACAACTGCTAATTTATAGTCTTTCTTTTTTTAACATAAAATTACAGCTACAAAGTAACAGTATAATCGGAATTATGTATATGTGGCAATTATCTTATCATTACTGTATTTTATCCTTAATGTATGCTAAATTAATATAAAAGGTAATTTTATACTAATGGTAAAATACTATTGAAAATTATATTTTTAAAGAATCTAAAACGTGGTTCACTGATTTAAAATCTCTTACTACAATATCGATTCCCTTTACAGATTTATCTACCGATATTTTTTGACGAAGCTGTAGCACTTTTAATGGATTAACTTCTTCTAATATTACCTCTTCTACAATTTTACCATTACTGTCTTTAAGAATCAATACAGCTTGTCCTTCTATAAAAACACCATAAGAGCCTTCTAAACTTTTGGTTTCTTTATTAAAATGTAATTTTTTAGTAATAACGCCAGTAAGGTTTACATCTAAAACAGGGGAAGTTTCAATTTTTGCAGCTCCTTGTATTTCTTTATATGTAAAACTTTCTTTTGGTTGAAGTGTATATAAAGGTGTTTTCACTTCCGTTTCAATATATCCCGTTTCTAAACCGCTACAAAAAATAGCCATATTTATTCCATGGTCATATTCTTTAGCCGCATCATAAGGTTCCATAATTTTCACAAAAGCGGTGTTTGTAATTTTGTTTACATAGCAAATCCAAGATTTGGATGATATAATATGTAAACCAGCCATAGTGTTATATTCATACTCAACTTCATAAATTCCAGGTGCTACTTCTCCTTTCCAATTATCTCCTATATTAAAGTATTTTTTAATGTGCTCCGGATTGTTTTTATCAATCTTAAAACGATTTCTGTCAATGTAGTTCCAGCGTTGTTGTGGTGTTGCAGAAATTTCAAATTGTTCTCCACTTGGTAATTTTAAGTCTTCAGAAAAAGGAATAAAAGCACTAAAATTATGTCCGTCTTGTAATTTTGAATCGCTCCAAGAAACATGCTGACTAGAAATCATCAATCCTTTTTTAATTGTTTTGTCTCCAACATTTTTTAAGGTATGATTGATATACACCAAGCTAGAATTGGGTTCTATATACAAACTTCTAGCATATTGAATTTTCTCTTCTATTTTATCTGGGTATAAAAATTTCTTTTCTTTTCCGTAATAAAAAGGAACTGGTAATTCTTGCACTCCAGATTTTACTTCTATCGTTTTTTTTCCTTCGGAATTTTCTCCGATAGAAACCTGATAAGGAGCATCTCCAATTACAACTGGAGGTGGCCAACGATTACTTTTATTTCCATTTTTATCGATGGATGAGTTTTCGATAGGCAAAGGCACTAATCGATACCCTCCAAAGTTTCGCCACTCATTCATTTTCACCTCATCTGAAGTTCCAAAAGACTTCCCTAATAATTTTGGATTTACCCACAAAGACGGAACATCACCTAAATTATATTCTAAAATTCTTCCGGCGGCTTCTGGCACAACTGCCAAACTGATGTATTTGTTTTTAGCAACATAGACATCGTTCCATACCCAATTGTTGTAATTTTTTTCTATGGATATTGTTTTTTCTTGCTGAGAAAAACTAGAGATACTTACCAGTAACAATAAGCACAGTGTTATTTTTTTCATAGTATTTTTTTTTAAGTTTAATGATTATAAAAAAAGCCTCAAAAATGAGGCTTCCTAAATTGAAATTTTATGAAGAATATTATTTTGCAGGACTTTTACTACCTACTTCATAAATTGTATTTAAGTCTTTTATAGAAACAGTTGCTTTCTCACCATTGCTCCATACAACTTCTGCAGCATCAATTTTATTACAAGTTCCTAAACCTACATGTAAATAGGTATTAAAAGGATGCGAAAACGAAGAAGACGTTTCACCAACAACTCTTTTGTAGACCTTTCCACAAGATTTAATCGTTAAAACAGCACTTGTTGCTGTTGCTTTACCAGAAGGAGAATACCCAACTTTAACCGTTACAAATTTATTTGAATTTGATGCATAGTCATTTGTAAATAAATGCCATTTTCCTCTTTCATTAGAAACTATAAGATCTAAATCGCCATCATTATCATAATCAAAAGCATCTGCTCCCATACCAGTAGATCCTAATTCTTTGGTAATAATTCCGTGATTTTCATCGCGTTTAAAAGATTTTCCTTCTTGATTTAAATATAAAATCTGTTTTGTTTCTTTTGATGATTCTCCATAACGCAACACAAAAATATCTGACCAACCATCATTATTAAAATCAGCAATTGCAGTACTGCTTGTTTGTTCCTTAATATTAATTCCTAAAATTTTGGTTACTTCTGTAAATTTACCATCCTTATTTTCTAACAATTTTGCAGGTAAATCTTTTAGCTTAATAATTTCTGGTGAAGTCAAAACATTGTGTAAAACAGCAGAAGTTGGTGAATTTGTATGTCCGCCAATTCTCCACATTCCATCACCTAAATAGCCAATATACAAGGCTTTCTTTTTGGTATCTGTTGGGTATCCTGTAGCCTCTTTTCTAGTAACCGTTAAATCTTGATGCCCATGATTATCCTCTGTACGTTTCCAAAGTTTCTTATTTGCACCTAAATAAACATCAAAATTAGGAAATGCCATTTGTAGATTCTCTATTTTTAAATCGCCTGCTACTTTAATATTATTGTAATCAAATTTTGTTCTTCTAGCAAAAAAATAAAAATGTTTGTTTACAGCATCATAATCACTTTCTGCATCAAAAGGATGTTTAGAACGAGTTAGAAATAAATCGAAATCTCCATCATTATCATAATCTATTTGCGAAACACTGTTTACCAAATTTGTATTAGCTAAACTTCCCAAAACTTCTTTGGTTACTTCTACAAAACCATCAACTAAACCTTTAACCAACACCAATTCTCGCCCTCCGTGAAAAAGTATGTCTGTAATACCATCATTATTATAATCTAATAAAGTAGTACGCATCCCCATTCTGTCTGCGTTAGATATGTAACTGTTAAATTTAAAGGTTGATTTAGCATCATTTCTATATAAAATATTTCCTTTTTTTAAAGCCTTCAACGTAGGAAAAGCTGATGTTACTAAGTCTAATTTTCCATCTTTTTTGATGTCGACAAATTTTGCAGCCCTTCCTCTACCTTTTTCAAAGTGCTTAAACTCGCCACCTTCTTCTATACTTCTATCTTTATTGACATGATAATATCTAGGTTTTCTAGGATTTTTGCCATCTCCTCCACCAGGTTGCACAATAATATCTACGCGTCCGTCAAAATCATAATCACTAATAGCTATTCCATGCGTATCTCCAAAAATAAAAGGATCTCCTAATTCAAAAACACCTTTATTATTCCAATATATTTCTACTCTTCTAGAATGTTCTGTCAATAATAAATCTAAAAATCCATCTTGGTCTAAGTCTGCAATTACTGCATTGTCAAACTTTCTTCTATTTCTATCTTCTAAAGGAATAATCCCACTCTTTTCAGAAAAGGTAAGTCCATTATTTTCTTTTGAAGTTGAAGACACTGTAGTAATTACAGTTGATTTTGACTGTGTAACACATCCAATAGCAAAAACACTTAACCCAAGTATTGCAAATAGAAAAACCTTTTTGTTTATGATCATTTACGTTTCCTTTAATTTTTTGCTAAATTACCTTTCCAACCTTTGTTAAACTGTACTAATAATTGCTTTACCAATTCTGGATTTTCATCAGCAACATTTTTTGTTTCTGTAGGGTCTTTAACATGGTCATATAATTCTACAAACAAAGGCTCACTTTCTGGTTTGGTATAATCTTTCCAAACAATCAATCTATAATTTGCTGTTCTCATTCCATAACCCATTAAGTTATTTTCAAACATTTCTCTGTCCCATTTAGAACCTACTTGCTTTTTAATTTTAGCTTCTTGCTCTTCAATTAAAGGACCAAAATAGGTTTCACGCATTCCTTTAGACAACGGATTTGCAGCCCATTCTCTTAAAGCTGGATTTGGAAATTGACTAAAAACAGCCGTTTTCCATTCTTGTTTTGGATCTGATAATAAAGGCACAAAACTTTGTCCTTCTAAATGTTTTGGCAATTCTAAACCTGCCAATTCAGATAACGTAGGATACATATCTACCAACTCTACCAAGGCATCAGTACTAGAACCTCTAACTTCTTTTTTCATATCTGGAGTCCAAATAATTAAAGGCACTCTTGTACCAATTTCATAATTGGTTGCTTTACCCCAAATACCCATTTCACCTAAATGCCATCCGTGATCTGACCAAACAATAATAATGGTATTTTCTCTTAAACCAGCCTCATCTAAAGCGTTAATCATTTTACCAATTTGAGCATCTACATAACTTACACAAGCTAAATATGCATGCTTTAGAACTCTTGCTTGTTCATCACTAATAGGCCCTTTTTTAGGGATTCCATATCTAGCACGCAACTCAAAAGAAGGGTGTAATCCCATTGCTGCACCACCTTCTGGCGCATTTGTTTGATCCGTTAATTTAATATCTTCAGGGTTATATAAATCCCAATATTTTTTAGGTGCTAACCAATCTAAATGTGGTTTTTTCATTCCCATTCCTAAGAAAAAAGGCTTGTCAGGATTTTTCTCTAACATATCTTTCATCGTTACAATTGCCAATTCTGCGTTGTAACCATCTTCATAAAAAGTATCTGGCACATCTGCATTTTCATAAGCGGGTCCTTTTCCTAAACCATTTCTTGGCGCATCTTTACCATACTTAGCAATCATATCTGCCTGGTTTTTTTTAAACATGGCCTGACTTTCTGGATTTGCAAAACCACCCGGAGTATTGCTTTTTTTAATTGTCATTTTATCATAAGCAGGTTCTCTACTCCAAGACATTCCTAAATCTGCAAAGGCTGTTTTATGATAAATTTTACCTGTATATGTAGTTTCGTATCCGTTATTTTTAAAATGCTGCGGAATGGTAATAATATCAGGATTTGCATCTCTAAAATACGTGAAATTTTCGATTACCTTAATCGTTTCTGGTCTTGCACCCGTCATTAAACTTGCTCTAGAAGGACTACAAATTGCTTGCTGACAATACGCTTTATTAAACATCAAGCCATCTCCTGCCAATGCATCTAAGTTTGGCGTAATTGCAATTTCCGATCCGTAAACACCCAATTCTGGACGTAAATCATCAATAGCTAAAAAAAGAATATTTGGTTTCTTTTTAATTTCGGTTTTTTCTTCGGCCTTAGACTTGCAACCAAATGCAATAGCTAGCACTAAAAATAGTTGAATGAATCTCATTATTTAAATTTTTGAAGTATCAGTTAATAATATACTGCAAATTACAGTACTATTCTGAGATGAAATTGCTGAATTATATCTTTTAATATATCAAAATTACCATACTTATAAAAAGTGAAGAGATAAATGATGATTACAACAAAGATTTATTTCTTCTCTTGAAACTATTTAAAATTTCATTTTGTTCTGCTGATAAATTTTGATTTCGTAAAAACCAATAAGTTCTTCTAGCTTTTATAAAATCTGCTTTCAATAAAGGAAAAACGTTTTCTACCACTTTTTTAGAATTCGGATTTTTAGATTGCATTAAATCTAAAAAAAAAGAAACTTCTTGATAGGTTTTTAACTTCTGAATATCATTGCTTAAGCGATCCAAATAAGAAGTTGGCACCTTATAATTTATTGATTTTAAAGATCTAATTGTCGCTAATTTTTGGGCAGTTCCTCCACTTACAAACACCTCTTTGGTGGCAGAAAAATAAATGCTCGAAGGTGACTTTTCTAAATAATAAAAGGTTGATTTTAGTAGAGATTCTTCTTCTAAAACTCTTTCGGTTATCCTATTGATAAAAGGTGTTTTATAATTTTTTCTTCGTTCTAAATCAATTAAAGCAATATCAAAATAAGTGTGATTTTCATCAACCAAAAAAACTTCTAATTGTTGCTCTGTTACCGACTTACCTGTAATTTCTTTAATTTTCTGAACAATTTCTCCATATGCCCAATGCCACAATGTAAAACACGTTAAAGCAGCGCCAGGCACTGTATCTTCTTCATCTAACTCTAAGGCTGTTGCCCCAGAAACGGCATCTGCATCCCCATGTTCATCAACTACCGTTAGTATTTCATCAATATAAACGTCTTTAAAAGGAGATGCTATATTTGCTAGAATACTGTGTAATTTCGGATAATCTTCCGGATCAAATATAGCATCTTCATATTTTTCTAGTGTTGCTCCATTTTCTAATTCATAACGTTGGTATTCACCTAAATTATTCCAAAATATTCTTACGGGAATAACTTTGCAAACTTGCTCTAAACAAATTACAGATTGCACATCCATATAATAATCTGTAGGAAGTCCGTTTTCATCAACATTCTGATTCAGAATAACTGCTACAGATTCCTTTTCCCCAGGATGATTGACAACGATTTTATGTTGAATGGGTTTAGTTGAATTTAAAGGAACCTCAGCGCCACTAATCAAAAAAAGTGGAAGCAATATCCATAAATATGTTTTTACAAAGTTTATCATCAAATACTAAAAAAAGTTAGTGTTTTTAGACCTCACAGGTTTTAAAAACCTGTGAGGTCTTTAATTATTATGCATAACAACGCAATTCGAACAACTTCACGTTTTCTGCACCATAAGTTTCTGTCATTTTTACTCTAATAGCGGTCGTTTTTACGCTGCTAAACTTCATTTTAATCAAACGTGTTCGATTGTCCGTAATAGCACCTAATGCTACCCATCCCCCGTTAACTCTTGCTTCAAAACTTAAAGCTTTCAACATTTCTTTAGGAACGGAGTTTCCATACAAATCGTCGTTTTTACTGTCTTTACGCATCATAATATTACGTTTTACATTGGTATCACACTTAATTTCTATGGATGATAATGTAATTGGAGATTCCCATTCAGCCTGAATTTCAGCTGAAAGTCCATCTGATTGCCAGTGATTAATTTCTCCGTAAATATCTCTCGAAATTCCGTTTGTTAAATTTTTAGCATCACCAGAAGAAGTAGATGAACCAAAAATGGTACTTGCTTTTTTAGCCAAATCTTTTGGGTCGTTTGCATTTCTCTTCGGAATAAAAACATCATCTCTCATTAATTGCTCTTGTAATTCATTAATATGCTTTTGACCAACTTCTCTTGGCAAAACATTGTATTTATTACAAATTGTAGCTGCTGTCCCCACCGCTTGACCTTGCAAAGCACACGTTGCCATAATTCTACTAGAAGAAAGTGCAATATGCGTCTGACTTACATTTCTACCAGCAAACAATAAATTAGACACATTTTTAGAATACAAACTTCTAAATGGAAATTGATATACTTCTTTAAAGTGATAATGAAAATAACTTGGTGGCTCAGAAATATTTTCAATTCCACCAGGATTGTGCTCATCTAAAGACCAACCTCCAAAAGCAACCGCATCTTCAAAATGTTTGTGCTATGTCATGTCTTTTTCAGACAAAATATGATCTCCTACAAAACGACGAGATTCTCTTCTTCCGGGTAAAGAACCTACCCAATCTAAGGCTAAGTTTTCCGCTTCCGGAAATTTTCCTGAATTTTTAATATAATCCCAAACCCCATGTAAATAGCCCATTAATTTATGTCTATTTACTTCTGCTTCGGCAATAATATCATCTTCACTCCCAACTTCTATCCACCAAATTCCTTCATGAAAACCTGCAAATTTCCTCCTTTCACTTGCACCTTCATGCGTGTATTTAATAGCATAAGAAGGAGGAGAATATTTCATCGGTTTCCCCATATCTTTAGAAGACATTAATAAAGTTGCCCCCATTTGCCAACCATCTGGCTCGTCTGGTGCATATTTTTCATTAAACTCTGCCTTTCCTTCTCTACCTGTTCTATATTCCGCGCCAGAAGTTGCAGCTAACAATCCATCACCAGAACAATCTATAAAAATAGGAGCATTTATAGTAAACATTATTTCTGTAGTTGCTTGCCAACACATTGCAGATTTTATTTTATCTCCATCCATAACGGCTTCAATGGCTTGGGTATTTAGCATTAATGTGATGTTAGGTTCTCTCACCACAAAATCGTACAAAACATGATCAAAAACAGGAAAAGCTTCTTGCTCATTTTCAAAACGATTGTGTAACAAAATTTCTTCAATGATCCCTGTTTCTCGTTCTGCTTTTCCTTTTATATTGTTTACTCCGTTTAAATGCACGCACATTTCACTTGAAGCATTTCCACCCAAAACGGGTCTATCCTGAATTAAAACAGTTTTAGAACCATTTCTTGCCGCAGCAACTGCTGCACAAATTCCTGCGGCTCCACCACCAATTACAGCGACATCATATTCATCTGTTTTTTTTCTTGAATTTGTCCCTGTTTTCCCCGTTCCTAAATGATACCATTTATCATTTTCTCTATCATACACCATGTCATTTGCACTTGCGCATGAAGTTGCTATCATTGGTATTGCTCCCACCGCTATTGCAGCTGTTGCTCCTTTTTTGAAAAAATCTCTTCTTTTCATTTTTATATTGTTTTTGTGTTAAGCATTAAACTCTCTCCCAAAGGCGCAGGAGTAGAAAGAGTGATGTGTCAAAATAATAAAACTCACTCTTTCATTATTATTACACCAAATCGTAAAAAAAACGTATTCATTTGCGCCTTAGCGTCTTTGCGAGATGTTTTTTAAATAGGCCTATTTCCCTGCCAACCTTTATTAAATTGTAGCATTAATTTTTCAACTAATTTCGGATTTTCATTAGCAATATTCTTCGTTTCCGTTGGATCTGTTTTATGGTCATACAATTCTACAAAAACGGGTTCCTTATCTTTATGCAATCTATCTTTCCAAACAATAAACCTGTACTGTTCAGTTCTCATGGCATAGCCCATTAAGTTGTTTTCAAACAAATCTCTGTCCCATTTATCTTTTTGTTGAAGTTTTATTTTCTCTTCAACTTCCTTTAACAATGGACCAAAATAAGTTTCTCTCATAGCTTGTCGTATTGGAAAAGCGCCCCATTCTCTTAAAGCAGGTGATGGAAACTGACTAAAAGCAGCCGTTTTCCATGCTATTTCAGGGTTCGATAATAAAGGTTTAAAACTTGTGCCTTCCACATGTTTAGGAATTTCTAAACCTGCTAATTCTGCTAACGTAGGATACATATCTACCAGTTCTACCAAGGCATCTGTTGTTTTTCCTTGACTTCCTTTTGGCATGTCTGGAGTCCAAATTAATAATGGAACTCTTGTAGCAATCTCATAATTCGTTGCTTTACCCCAAATCCCCATATCTCCTAAATGCCAACCGTGATCACTCCAAACAATTATAATTGTGTTTTCTCTTAGGCCTTCTTTTTCTAAAGCCGTAATCATTTTACCAATTTGAGCATCCACATAACTTACACACGCTAAATATGCATGTTTTAAGGTAATTGCTAACTCTTTATCAATAGGGCCTTTTTTAGGAATTCCACTTCTAACTCTTAGCTCAAAAGAAGGATGTAAACCCATGGTTGCTCCGTTTTCTGGACTTTCGGTTTGGGTTGATAGTTTAATTTTTTTTCTATCGTATAAATCCCAATATTTTTTTGGAGCTACCCAATTTAAATGTGGCTTGTTAAATCCTAATCCAAGAAAGAAAGGCTTATCACTTTTAGCATTCATCTCCTTCATGGTTGCAATAGCCAATTCTGTATTATAACCATCAGAATAGGTATTATCAGAAACATCTGCAGATTCATAAGCAACACCAGAAGCTAAACCATACTTGGCTACAGCACCATATTTAGCAACCATTTCTTTTTTTGTTTTTACACGATCTTCATTGTTCTTTTTTAATGCAAATCCTACTGGTTTTTTAACACCTTTCATACTATCTAAAGCAGGTAATCTACTCCATGATTTCTCATCATCTAAATCTCCATGATGAAAAATTTTACCTGTATACACAGTTTCATATCCGTTATTTTTAAAATGTTGTGGCAAAGTAACCACATCCGGATTTGCTTCTCTAAATTTGATGTAATTATGAAAAACACCACTAGTTTCAGGACGAATCCCTGTTAATAAACTTGCTCTAGATGGACCGCAAATTGCCTGCTGGCAATACGCATTTTCAAACAATAATCCTTGTGTTGCTAGTTTATCTAAATTAGGACTTACAGCAATATCAGATCCGTAACAACCCAATTCTGGACGTAAATCATCAATACCTATAAAGAGGATATTAGGTCTTTTCTTAATTTTTTCTTGTTGATTTTCAACTTTCGATTTACAACCAAAAGCAAGTGTTAAAATCAAAATTAATTGAACTATTTTCATGTGATAAAAAATTACTTTTATTATTTATTTGTTAACTCTAAAATCTTTTTTCTCATTATTGGATTCCAGATTTCATATCCCAATTTATTTAAATGCATTCCATCCTGAATAAAAATATCCGTTTTCAATGTTCCATCTGCATGCAACATCGGAGTGGCTAAATCAATAAAATAAACATTTTTTTCTTTTTTACTAAAATCCAAAAGCTGTGTATTAGCAATCGCTTTGTTCTTGCGGATATCTTTCCCTATAAAATCATCTACCATTACAGGTTTCATAGAAAGTAGTAAAATAGGTGTTTTAGGAAAATCAGCTTTAATCTTCTCTACCAGTTTCTTAAACACATCTACAGCTTCTTCTGGCGCTTTTCCTTGCTCAATATCAATATCACAATAAATGGCGATAATTGAAGGATTGTATTTTTTTATAAGTGCGTTGTAATGAAATATAATTTCATGCATATTCATACCTCCAATTCCTCTGTTAATAACAGAAAAATTTGGAAATGAAATAGACGTTTTCCAACCAGCAATACTAGAACTACCAACAAATAAAATTGAATTTTCTGGAAATGAATTCTTATCATCAAAATTCTGAAAATTAGCAACTGCTTTTTCAATTCTATCGTTCCTTTTTATACTGATAGTATTACTAGTTTTTCTAAATTTATCTTGATTTTGATGAAACAAAGACATCGCCTTTTTATACTTTTCTGGATGTAAATTATAATCTAATTTATGATCCTTCCAATATGTTCTAGATTCTTTATAAAAAGAATTTCTAACGGCATCAGTTACCACCTCTTTTTTCAAGGAATTCTGAAGAAAATCTACAAACTGTGTATCGTTAAATTTGGTTTTTTCTTGGGAAACAGTAGCATTACCAAGACACAAAAGCAGTATTAAAATTAGTCTAGACATTTTATATTTTTTTTGGTTATCAATGAATTTTTGTTAATTCTCAGCTCTAATATTGTTAATTAATGTTGTTTTTTATATCCTGAATGGTTTCAAAAACCTTGTAGGCATAAAATTTGAAAATAAATTAGTTTATTTACTAAACCTACAAGGTTAAAATAAGACCTTGCATAAGCAGAATAATATTAATCTATCGCCAAAGGCAACCAAACACTCATTTCTGAAACACCTCTATTCGACCAGGCAAAATAAGGTACGAATTGTACATTATAATTCTCAAATTTTGGATTTGATAATGTTCTGTACATTCCTTCTTTTTTATCTTTTCTAATTTTAATATTTCCTGAAATAGTAGCAACTCCATTTAATAATTCCGGTTTATAAGTTGCTGTTAATTTTGATTTTATTGGTAAATACACATCTAAAATATCAGTTCCTTTTGGTAAATCTGGCGTTTCTACGCAATACACAACTGGACCTCTTTTTATAGCTGCTTGATTTCTTACTTCTTCTATTAATGGATTCCCTTCTAACAATTTAATATCCATAGGAAGATTTAAAGTAATAACATCTCCTTTTTTCCACTGTCTATTTAAATTTGCAAAAGTCCCTGGTTTTCCAGCTGTATTTTGAGTTTTTCCATTTACAGAAATTTCAAAACTAGTTGCCCAATCTGGAATTCTTAATAGTACATCAAAGGCATCATTTTTACATTCATCAATTGTAATCTTTATGTTTCCATCCCAAGGATATTGAGTTTCTTGTTTTAATTTTATGACAGATCCATCTTGTAATTTTGTATCCAATTTATTCGCTCCATATAAGTTTGTAGCAATTCCGTTTTCTGATAAACTATAAGCCCAAGCAGAAGATTTAGCAATAGTTCTCACTAAGTTTGGTGGACAACAAAAACAAGGAATATAGCCAACTCTATCGGGATAATCTGTACCACCCATTTTATGATTCGCAGTTCTTCTTAGCGGATTTGTATAGAAATACGAATCTCCTTTTAAGCTGATACCAGAAAGGGCACTATTGTACAAAACCAACTCCATAACATCTGCATGCTTAGACTCTCCTTTTATATTCAATATTCTATAATTAAACATGGCGTTACACAAGTTTGCACAGGTTTCATTATAAGCATGTGCATTGTGCATTTCATAATCTACGGTAAATGCTTCATGTACAAAATCTCTATTCGATGAACCTCCATCATGTTTTTGTCCGCAAGCTCCAGTAACAAACATTTTTTTATCTACAATGTTTCCCCAAATTCTATCTAAGGCATCAATTAAAGCTTTTTCTCCAGTTTCTGCATACACATCTGCTGCTCCTGCATAATAATACAAGGCTAAAACAGCATGACCAACAGCTTCATCTTCTTCTCTTAACGGAGTTCTCTCTTGTGTCATATCACCAATATTGTTATATCTAACTGATGGATGCGTTTTTACTTTCGACTTCCCTCTCATATTGATGAAAATTTCTGCCAACTCTAAATATTTTTTATTTTTTGTGGTTCTATACAATTCTACCAATCCCATAATCTGGACTTGATTAAACCCCATACGTGCTAATTCTGCAGATTGAGGTTGAAAAACATCATATAAATTATTTGCGTTTTTAATTGCGATATCTAAAAAATTAGTTTTCCCCGTAACTCTATAATAAATACAAGCAGCAATATATAAATGACCACTATTGTACATTTCATGATACTTTCTTTCGGAAAATGGTTTTCTATTTTTATTGGTGGTTATCTGTGTTTGTAAATACCCATTTTCTAGTTGTGCTTTTCCTATAATTTCAATTAAATCATCTAACTCCTCAATAATTTTTGGATCCTTATTAATTGCATATATGTAAGTTGCAGCTTCCATCCATTTATAAAAATCACCATCATGCCAACTAAACCCTTTATGCTTGCCTTCTTTTAGTCCTGCCGCTATTTTAAAATTGTTTAAAGCATGACCAACATCACCTTTTAAAACTTCCCCCATATAAGGCACCATTACTTCCTCTGCAACTTTAAATTTATCGGCCCAAAAACCATCTGTCCATTCACAATCGCCAATATTTAAACTTTTTAATTTAACATACGGACTGTTGGTATAATTAATAATTCCTTTACTGTTATCTAAATCTAAAACATTTGTTTTACTGGTGCTAATTGCTAACTGTTTCGGAGCCTCTTTAGATTCCTTACACGCTATAATCAGCAAAAAATAAAATAAGATAATAGGTAGTTTTTTCATTTTATTTAGTTTAAATATTCACTTGTGCATGTCCTCCTAAAAATCCAGTATAATCTTTTAAATCATCCACTACAATTAAAAGAATATTTGGCTTTTTACTTTGAACAAAACCATTTAATAAGAAGCTTACTAAAAAAATGGTAAAAAACATTCTTAATAACCTGTAATTACTCGTGAGTTTATTTTTAACCAAAACTATGGAATCATATTAAAAATCACACTAAAAAACCAATTACAAAAACTTAACATTCATTATAATTTTTATTTAAACAACTTAATACAAATAATTGTTTATATTTAAAAAAAACATTATATAATACTGTATATGAAAACATTAAACAACTTACAAAAAAGTTTTTACCTTATAATTATACTTAACATTAGTGTTTTACAGTGTTTACAAGGACAGCAATTAAAAACTCATTTTAAAGAGCATATAATTCCTTTAAATATGCCTTTTGATTCTATTTCTATTTTTTTAACTAAAACAAAAGAACAAGCAGTAATAAAAAAAGACAGCACTTTATTAATTAACACCCTTATTACTCAAAGTAGATTTAATAGATTTAACCTAGATTACTTAGAAGCATTTAGTTTTGCAGGTGAAGCCCTTTTTATATCCGAAGAATATAAAAGCCCACTTTTAATAGCAAAAGCCAATGAAGAATTAGGTGTTTTAACCTATCTATATAAACAAAACGAAGAATCTGAAAGCTATTTTATTAAAGCTCATGAACTATATAGAAAACTATATAAGCATCACAAAATTGACGTATCAGAAATTTACAAATCTTATTATAATTTAGTTTTACACTATCAACGTATTGCGGACAAAGAAAACCTACAATCTTATATTGATAGTTGTATTGTTCTTTCAAAAAAAACGAAACTACCTCCTATCTATTCTATTTTTCTTGACGAAAAAAAAGCAAGTATTAGCGAGTGGAATAGTGCTCCAAATGAAGCATTAAAACTACTAAAAAATGCAGCACAGCAATTAGAAAATAGTGGACCAAATTCTGGATTAAAAAACAAGGACAAGAAGTTTTTGCTAATTATTTATGGCAGAATTGCAATCATCTATCATAAAAAGAACGACCTTAATGAAGCAAAATTTTATTTTGAAAAATTCGCTAAAATAAAGGGCGATTTAGGAGAAACAACCTTCTATAAATCGTTTTTATACTCACGCTATGCGGAAGTTTTAAAAGAACTAAATTTATTTGCACTAGCCTATGAATATGAAAAAAAATCTAATGATATCAGCAACGCTTTACTAAACCCTAGAAACGAAAAAAACAAAGGTTTTTTAACCATTAAAAACTATTACAAAGAAGAACTTATTAAAAAAAGAGAGCAATTAAATATTAAAAACTTAGAATTGGCTAAAGAAAAAGAAGCCCTTCTTAATTTTAGAATTACGATGTTTATCATCCTATTTTTAGTAATTATTTTAACCTTAATTTTTAGACAAAGAATTAAAAATTTAAAGTTTGAAAAAAAGCAGCAAAACTCTAAAGAATTATTAGACGTTAAGAACAAGGAACTCACCACAAACACGCTTCAATTAATAGAAAAAGAACAAGTAATAAAACAGTTAAGCGATTTTATTAAAGAAGCAAATCCGGGAAACAAATCAAAAATAATTTTAAAAACAATAGAAAGAAGTTCTACCAGTTTATGGGATTCTTTTAATAGAAGATTTAATCAACTTAACAAGAGCTTTTATGAACGCTTACAAGAAAAAGTACCCGATTTAAGTAGAGCAGACAGAAAGCTTTGTGCATTGATAAAACTTAACTTTTCGGGAAAAGAAATGGCACACCTTTTAGGAATTTCTTTAGGAAGTGTACATGTTGCAAGACACAGATTGCGTAAAAAAATGAAACTGGAAAGACATCAAAATCTAACCAGTTTCATTACTTCTATATAAATACAACCTCGTATTTATTTAGTCTATTTTTTAGTAGGCAAATCTGTTAACATATCTACTTCAAAAGTTTCGTTGTATTGTGGCATTTTACCGGCTCTCCATAATTCTTCATCTTTAGCTGAATAATACCATAATGGTTGCACAAAACTTTGCGTCCATTTTTCAGTTTCAGCCACCATTTTTTTAAGACGTTCTGGATATCTACCTCCCATATTTTTCTTCTCACCAATATCTTGGGTAATATTTGTTAATCTCCAAGGTTCATTACCAACACGGGTAATTTTCCAATCTCCTAATCTTGCGCCCACATCACTAAATCCATGACGATATCTTAAACAGTAAATCATATCTTCTTTATGCGCATCTGTTTTATTAATCACCGATTCCATAATATCTTTACCTGCTATTTTTTTGTCATTCGGAATCTTAGCATTCGCTAATTTTGCAAACGTAGGATATAAATCTAAAGAAGAAACAGGAAAATCAAATTGCTGACCTTTCGCTATTTTATTCGGATAATGAAAAAACATTGGTACTCTATAACCGCCTTCCCAAGCATCTCCTTTACTACCTTTAAGAGGATAGTTATTAGCTCCGTGATCAAAATTACCACCATTATCACTCAAAAATACAATTAACGTATTGTCATATTGGTTGGTTTCTTTTAACGTTTTTACAATCTCTCCAACTCCCCTATCTACGGCATATACCATTGCAGCATACGTTCTTCTGTCCTTATCTTTAATACTCTCAAATACTTTTAAATCTTCTTCTTTAGCCTCCAAAGGTACATGTGGCGCATTGTACGCTAAATAGATAAAGAAAGGGTCCTTTTTAGTGGAAGCCAATTTAATATCTTTAATTGCTTCTCTAGACAACGCATCTGTAACATATTCGGTTTCTTTAACTTCTTTACCGTTATGTTCTAACGGAAGAATATAATCACGAATTTCTTTTCTTCCCTCTTTTAACTGTTTATCATATTCCTTTTGATATTTTGCCGGAAAATAATTATGCCCTCCACCAAGAAAACCATAAAAATTATCGAAACCTCTTTCATTCGGATGAAATTTAGGAGCACTTCCTAAATGCCATTTCCCTAAAGCACTTGTATAATAACCAGCATCTTGCAATACTTTAGACATATAAGTTTCTTGTGTAGGAATCCCCATATTATCAGCATCATTCATACTAGAATTACTATGAAGATTAAAAGCTGTTCCCATTTGTTGTGGGTAACGACCTGTTAATATAGAAGCCCTACTTGGTCCGCAAAAAGGATGCGCTACATACGCCGAAGTAAAAATGGTTCCGTCTTTGGCCAACTTATCTAATTCTGGTGTAATAATATCTGTAGATCCATTAAAACCAACATCATTATACCCAAGATCGTCACACAAGACGAATAAAATATTTGGACGCTCTTCTTGCGCTGTACATCCCATTACGCTAATAAAAGTTCCGAAGAATAATAATTTTAGTTGTTTTAAAATTTGTTTCATAATATGCTATGATTTAAAATAATATTTATTTAGTATCTGTTAAATTTTTACATTTAAGCGTTCACTATTTTTAGATTTTGAGATAATCTCAAAAAGCTTTATAGGTGTATTTCCTTCACCAATTTCAATGGTGTAAGAACCTAATTCTAAAACTTTAGGTTGATATATTTTCCCTTTAATTCTAACTGAAGAAACGATTTCTCTCGTAGCACTTTTTCTAATAGTTACTACTTGGTTTTCCTTTGACAAATCTAACGTTGGTAGTAAAAACGATTCTCGTGGATTAAAATTATCGAACTGAGAAATTGTTATTGGCCAACCTTTATACTGTTTAGAATTTGGGTTCATAATATCTACATTTCTGCCCCAACAATCAAACGTAATGGTTCTCTTAGATTTGTTGTATTTAATAACTCCAAAACCTGCAACTCTAGTAGATAATTTCCCACCTTCTTTTATTTCTTCTGACGAAGGATTTCCAACTGCTTTTACGGTAATTTTATTTTGAAATCCATCTAAAAAATCTCCCGTATATTTTGGTGAATTCTTATCTCTATTTTTTCCTGGATTTTTAGGATCCCACCAACGCATCCAATAATTAGCAATTGCAGGGGTTACAAAAGAGTAACTTGCATCTCCCCAATTGTCTACACCATGTTTTACAAATGTTGCTAAATGCTGATCTCCACCAATCATTGGTGAAAAACTTTTTCTAATTACGGACAAAGCTTTGTTTCTACCAGATTGTGGCCAACCATTGGTATCAAAATCTGCAATTATTTCTCTATCATGTTTGCCTGTATAATTATTAACCATCGCAAAAACACTTTGAGTTAATACTGTTTTCATTTCAGCATTTTCCCAATCTGTAGTCCAATCTTCCAAAAATTTTAATTGACGCTCTCCCAATAATTTTGCAGTAGGAATGTCTAATTTTCGAGTATCAACCGTTGGATCAAAAATAGCATCTCTGGTTCCTTCAGGAAAAATATCTGGCGCATATTTAGGTAAATCTAATAAACCCGACTTAAATTTCCGATCTTCTAAAATAGCAAAACTGATGCCTCCCCATTTTAAATCTGTATAATAAACACCAATACCTTGCTTTACAGGAGCAGCATCATAAGGGTCTGGCAAATGACTTGTTTGCGCTCTTTCTACTTCTTTTACATATTCCGCAGGTCTATAATAACCTCCTGAAACTCCACTTAACGTTGGTGAACTATCGCCTTCTGCTCCCCATAAATTTCCTTGTCCAACATCATGATCATCAACAATACAAATGGTTGGTGTATTTCTAATGATTTCTTTAAAATCTGTCCCAAATTTTAACCAATACAAATAATGCTGCGCATGATCATATACTTGATCTCCAGAAAAGAATAATAAATCTGGATTTAGTTTTATTAGATTTTCTACAATATCTGTTCTTGGAATATCTCCACCATGTCTTGGATAAATAGAATTACAAGTTAAAGCCGCTAAAATAAAATTCTCTTTACGAATTGGATTTTTACGAATAATTCCTTCATAAAAAGCTTTGTTATTATGCACAACTCTGTACTTAGCTTCTTTGGTATCATCCCAATTATCAATTCTAAAAAGAGATGTATAACCTGGATATCTAATTGCTGCTTTCGTTTTTTCTACCCATTTGCCATTTTCTTCTATTTCTAAAGTAGCTTCAAAAGGTTCATAATTTATAATCGGATAAAATTGTGCTGTCATTTTCACAGTATTTTCATGTACTGTATACATGGCAAATGCAATTCTATCTTCTGGTTGTAAATTTTTTGGTAAGGACAAAATTTGCCCTTTGATAAAAGATGTTACAAATAAAAATATGATAAATGTTAAAAATTTATTTTTCATCCCTAAATTATTTACCAATTACAACTGCAGTATTAGTTGCTTTTACTGTTTGTTCTAAAACTTCACCATTAGAATAGGTCACTTTTACTTTCACAGATTTACTACAATCCCCTAATCCAAAATGAACAAAAGTGTTGTGGTTTAAAGAATATTGAGAAGCTGAAGTACCTACTCTTTGTATTTGATTATTTCCGCAAGAAGAAATAGTTACCAAAGCACCTAGAGGAGAAATATTTCCTTTTTTAGAGTTTCTAACCTCTACAGTTAACGATTCATTTCCGTCAGCTAATTCATTTTTATATAAATGCCATTTAGCTCTTTCATCACCAATAACAACATCTACATTTCCGTCTTTATTATAGTCAATACTTTCTACTGTCATTCCTATTCCACCTAAATCTTTGGTCATAATATTATGTCCTTCTTTTGCTTTAAACCCAGAATTACCATTGTTTAAATACAAAATAGATTCATTTTCATACACCAATTTACCTCTTCTAATTACCAAAAGATCATCGAAACCATTGTTATCATAATCTGCAACGGTAACAGCCATGGTATGTTCTTCTAAAAATACATTTGCTTTTTTAGTAACATCTACAAACTTAGACCCTTTGTTTTCTAATAAAATATCATTTAATCCTGCTGGATGTTTAGATTCTGTGTAGTTTTTTACATTATGAACAACACCTGTAGCTGGTGCCCAAAGATATCCTGCAATTCTCCATTTTTGGTTTCCAACATATCCAATATACCACCCTTTTTTAGCACTAAAATCTGCATTATCAGGGAAACCTAAAGCATCGCTCATTACCAAATTAATATCTTTTCCAGAATGTGTTTCTCCATCAAAAACATAATCGTAAGATGCTTCTCCTATATAATAGGTATCATTATTTGGCCATTGAGATTGAAAGTTTTCCAATTTTAAAACTTCACCTGAAACAAAATCATCTAATTCTAACTCTCCTCTTTTTGAATAGAAACCTAAATCTTGCGTTTCTTTATTATAGAACGTTTCTCCTTTAGTAAACTCTAATCCTCTAGTGAAAAACAAATCCATATCACCATCATTATCATAGTCTATTTCTGCAATTGCAGTTACTTCATCAATATCATAAGGCAATACTTTTTTTGTAACATCGGTAAAAGTTAAATCGCCATTTCCTTGATATACGATTACATTTTTATCACCATATAAAATAATATCAATAATGTTATCATTATTAATATCTGTAATCAAAGTTTTTTGTCCGTTTACTTTACTTGCTGGCAAAGTTGAATGAAAAATTAATTCTCCTGCATCATTGTTTTCATATATATAGTTTTCACTTGCTCCTTTTTTTGCTCCATCAGGAAACGCAAAATTTAACAAATCTAAATCACCATCATTATCTAAGTCTGCAAACTTTACAGTTCTACCACGCATTAATGCTAAAGGCACTTCAAAATCTGTCATCGGAATAAACTCTCTTCCTTTTACTTTGTACATTTTAGAGTTTCTAGCATTACTACCAGAACCTCCACCACGTGACATAATAATTTCTAAGTTTCCATCATTATCAAAATCGCCCACAGAAACTCCGTGTAAATCTCCCATGATAATATCAAAAGGTTTTGCAAACTTCCCTTTATTATTCCACTGAACTTGAATTGCGTAACCATGGTCATTTATCAACAAATCTGGATATCCATCTTTGTCTAAATCTGCCACCACTGGCGAATCCCATTTTCTTAAATTCTTTTCTTGCCTCGGAAATTCTTTAGAAACTTCTTTAAAAGAACCGTTTTGTGCATTTAAAGAATTTACGCCAATAAAAGAGGCAATTGCACCAAGTATCAATAAGTTTTTAAAGTTGAATTTTCTTTTATTCATAATTGTATATTTCGTGTGATGTTTAAATCTAATTATATTTTATTTTCTGGCTTCAAGAACCGAAATAAAATCTAGAAATAGTTCCTTTATTGTACCTTATCATATTCCTATTTTACCATAGTTTATTACAAAAAAAGAAACAGCTTACTCTTTTCAGTTTCCTGAATTGATTAAGCTGTTTTATCAATAAAAAAGTTGTTAATAAGGCACTTAAGCCCCTTGTGTTATTTAATTATTCCAAACAACCGGCATAAACACGGTCATTTCTGCTTGCCCTCTATTACTCCAAGCGTAATAAGGCACTAATTGCGTTTTAAAAGACTTAAAGACCGGTTTTGTAACAGTTTGATACATGTCATCCGATTTACCTTCTCTTAATAAAAGTTCTGTTTCTATTACCGTAACTCCTCCTAAAAATTCTGGTTTGTGCACAGCTTTTAAAGGAGCATCTCCTTTTAAATACACATCTAAAATAGCTGCTCCTTCTGGTAAATCTGGAGTTTCAATAGTATATACAATTGGACCTCTTTTTACTGCTAATTGATTTCTAACTTCTTCTATTCTGTTATGACCTTCAATAAAAGTTGGTTCCATTGGCATGTCTAAAACAATCACATCTCCTGCTTTCCAAGATCTATTGATGTTTGCAAAATTACCTGGATTTACAGCAACACCTGCATCTTCTCCATTTACTTTTAAAGTACTACCAACTGCCCATTTCGGAATTCTAACTTGAATATCAAAAGCTTCACTTTTACATTCATCAACAGTTATTTTCACCAAACCTTTCCAAGGATACTCTGTATCTTGAGATAATTTTAATGCAGAACCATCTAACATTTTTGTGTCTAAATTGTTTCCACCGAATAAAACAACAGAAACACCATTTTCTGATAAATTATACGCCCATCCAGAAGTTTTACAAATTGTTCTTACCAAGTTTGGAGGACAACAGAAACACTCTAAATATGGTTGTCTTACAGGACTTTCAGTTACGTCATCGTGCGAATCGTAATTTCTAGAATTGTTGACCATTCTTAAAGGATTCGAATAGAAATAATCTTTCCCTTCAATACTAATTCCTGATAAACCAGAGTTATATAAAACTAATTCTATAATATCTGCATATCTAGATTCGCCATTAATTCCCATCATTCTATGACTAAACATGGCGTTACATAAGTTAGCGCACGTTTCGTTATAAGCGGTCATATTTGGCATCATATACGCATCTATGAAACCTTCTTCAATCATATCTAAACTTGTGGATGCACCATAATGTGCTTGCCCAACAGCTCCTGTTACATACATTTTTTTGCCTGTAACGTTTTCCCATAATTTGTCTAAAGAAGTCAATAAAGCTTTTTCACCAGTTTCTGCATACACATCTGCTGCTCCTGCATAATAATACAAGGCTAAAACAGCATGACCAACAGCTTCTTCAGATTCTCTAAAAGGCGTTCTTTCTTGCACCATATCTCCAATCGGGTAACCAACTGTAGTAGAATCGTGCTCTATTTCGTAAGTTCCTCTTCGGTTGATAAACTTTTCTGCTAATTTTAAATACCTTTTGTCTCTAGTAGTTCTATACAATTCTACCAAGCCCATAATCTGAGTTTGATTGAATCCAAAACGTTGATAATGCTTAGTGTCTGGCATAAAATAAGCATGTAATAAATCTGCCATTTTAACCGCGATATCCAAGAAATTACGCTGACCTGTTAATCTAAAATGAACAGAACCTGCAATAAATAAATGTCCGAAATTGTACATTTCATGGTACTTTCTGTTTTCAAAACGATCTACACCTTCTGTTATTTGAACGTGCGTATGTATATACCCATCTTCTTCTTGAGCTTGCCCAATAATATCGATATATTCATCTAATTCCTTTAATAAAGATTCATCTTTAGTTTGCGCATAGATATACATTTTAGCTTCCATGAATTTAAAGAAATCTCCATCATGCCAATAAAACCCTTTGTGTTCACCTTCTTTTTCTCCGGCTGCAATTTTAAAGTTGTTTAATCCATGACCAATATCTCCACACAATAAATCTCCCATATAAGGAAGCATTGTATCTGCAGCAGTTTTTACCTTTTCCGACCAAAAACCAGAAGTCCAATTACAATCACCAAAATTGATACTCTTTAACTTTACAAACGGACTTTCTGATGTGTTTGTAATTGCGTTCTTATGAAGATTTGAAGTAGTACTCATAAAATGTATTTTTTAACGTAAGTTTTATTAATGTTGATTTTTTAATTATTTTTTCTTGATAACAATATTGTCTATTAAAAGTTTTGCTGCTCTAGTTTTTGGCAAATCTTCTTTTCTAATTTCAACCGCAATGGCATCTTTTTTTCCTGATGCAACTGTTCTAGAAATAGCACTTTCTACTGTAATCCATTCACGTCTTGGAAGCTTTCTAAGATCTCTAAAAGTTACTTCTAATTCTGGATCTTGTAAAACCAAGTGAATTTTATCTGCAATAACACCTTGATCTAACCAAACTTTTGCCGAAATTGTAAATTCACCAGCTTCTAATTCCAATGAACCCTCAGGAGCCATAGCAACGGCTTTTTCTACTTCTAAACTTTCAGTTTTACTAAACCCTGCAAACTCTAAACTATTTACACCTTTGTAATAATCGCCATAAGCAATTGATAAATATTTTTCTGAGCCACCATCTATTGTCCAAAATTTCTGATACTCATCTGGCACAGAACTTTCTGGTAATAAAGTTAAAGGTCTTCCGTTTTCTTCAAACAAAATTGGTCCTTCAAAACCATAAAAAGCTGCGTCTTCAGCTAATAAATTATCAGATGGTTTTTGCCAAACTCTCATATATTCAATCTCGAAATCTACTGGTAACTCTTCTTTATGAGGCAAGCCTAACCAAAAGAAAATCTCTGAATCTAACCAAATTTCCATTGGGTTGTTTAAAACAAAAGAAGTTCCTAATTCATCTTGTGTAAAATGACGAATCATTTTTCCATCAATAAATAATTTTAAATAATCTTCACCCCATTCTGCTCCATATACATGAAAATCATCCGCTGTGCGGAAACCTAAATCCAATTCATGATTAAAAATCTTAGTAGGACGTTGAGCTGGTGGACTCCAATCATGCGCTGTTGCTAAATAAGAATCTTCTCTAATATTTCCTTTTTTGTTTTTAGGATTTCCCATTAACTCATAAATATCCAATTCTTGCTCATGTCCAATTGCCCAAAATGCACCTGTAATAGCTGCGTTACCAACCTTAGATTTCACCTCCATATAACCGTATAAAAAACGTTTATTGGTTAAAACACCTGCTGTAGTAACTGGCATTGGCGTTCCGTCTTTATAAATACCATATTGAGATGACCCCATATTACCATCTGCATAGCTTTCTTTAATAAATGGATAATCTGGTTCCCAAGCTGTTCTTAGCTTTAACTTATCATTTTCTACAATAACGTTTTTAGCAACAAATTGAGAAGGAGCTCGTCCTTTCCAAATATAATATTTATCATTTAAGCCTTCTACAAACCATTTTACAGTATCTATTTCAGTTCCTTTAAACTCATCACTTAACGCTTCATTTAAAACCCAACCACCTTCATTTTGTTGGTCAGAAAATGGCATTGGAGATGTTATTTCTGTTTTAACTTTTACTGCTGATTTATTTTGCGCACAACTTACACTCACAAGTGATAACAAGCCTAATAAAGCGATAAATGTATACTTCTTAAATTGTATCATTCTATTATATTTTTATATTTAGTTATTATTGTATTTCTTCATTTCCTCTTTTACCAACTCCGGAGTTCTATAACGATCCATTCTATCAATGTCATATTTTTCAAAAGTTTGTTTTAACATCCACATCGGACGCTCTAAGGTCAATTCCCATTCAAATAACTTTTTAAACATGCTTTTTAAACGTTCTGGTTCTGCTGAAGCCAAATCTTTTTGCTCAGTTAAATCTTTAGAAACATCATACAATTCTGCTGGTCTATCTGCAAAACGGATTAATTTCCAATCGTTATGTCTATAAACAGCACGCGTTTCTTTTTTCCAAAATAAATCTTCGTGTGGTCTTGCACTGTCAGCTCCACTAATAAAAGGCATTAAATCTACACCATCTACTGCATCTAAATCTGCAACATCACCACCTCCAGCAGCATAAAATGTTGGTAATAAATCAAACGTACTAACAGGGTAATTATACACCTGGTTTGATTTTAATTTTTTAGGCCATTTTACTAAAAAAGGAACTCTTAATCCACCTTCTAAATGGTTCGATTTTGTTCCACTTAAAGGCAAGTTTAAAGAGGCATTTTTATCTGTTGGACCTCCATTATCATTAGAAAAAACAATAATTGTATTATCATCTAAACCTAGTTCTTTTAACTTATCTAAAACCTTACCAGAAGCTCTGTCTAATGCCAATGTCATTGCTGCCACTTGTTGACGCTTTCCTTTTAAATTAGGAAACTTTGCCATATCTTCTGGAGTAGCTTCCATAGGCGTATGAACTGCGTTAAAGGCTAAATAGATAAAAAATGGTTTGTCCTTATTTCTTTCGATAAAAGAGATTGCTTCGTCTGCAAAAACATCTGTAGCATACCCTTTTGGTTCTTCAAAATGACCAAAATTTCTTTCCATTTTATTGTCATGGTGAATGCCTTTAAAATTTTTGATTGGAAAAAAACTTCTTGCACCACCTCTAAAACCGTAAAATTCATCAAATCCTCTTTTTAAAGGATGAAAACGATCTGCATTACCTAAATGCCATTTTCCGTAGGCAGCACTTGTATATCCTAATTCTTTTAAATAATCTGCGATTGTTTTTTGGTCTAAAGGCAAGCCCATATCATCTCCTAAAAACTTTGAGTTTTCACTCATATAACCAGGAACATTTATTTCTCCATACCCAAATTTTTGTTGATATTTCCCTGTAATTAATCCTGCTCTAGAAGGACCACAAGTAGCATCTGTTACATACCCCTGCGTAAACTTTACGCCTTCTTTAGACAGCTTATCTAAATTAGGTGTTATCATTACGTCACTTCCTTGAAAACCAAAATCGGCATACCCTGCATCATCAGAAAACAAGAAAATAATGTTTGGCTTTTTTTGAGCACAACTAGCCATTGCTATTGCCATACAAATAAATAGAATACTTTTTTTCATCATAAATTGAATTCGTTGAATCTAAAAATATAGATTCTTAATTAGCTTTTTTAATTTCAATATCGTCTATGTATAATTTAGCGGCTTTTGTTGCAGGTAAATCTTCTTTTCTGATTTCTATAACCATTCCATCATTAACTGCAGATGCTGCTTGTCTTGAAACTTTCTTTTCTACCGTAAGCCATTGTTTTCTCTCTAGTTTTTTTAAACCAGAAAAAATTAATTCGGTTTTTGGATTCATTAAAGTAACATGGATAGAATCTGTAATTCTACCTTGATCTAACCAAACTTTCATTGATAAATTATAGTCTCCTGCAGGAAGTTTTAAAGAACCTTCTGGTGTTTTTGCTACTACTTTTTCTACGTTTAATGAATCATTTTTACCATATCCAAAAAACTGTAAAGCTTCTACACCACTTGCATAATGTCCTTCTGTAATTTTTAAGTATTTTTCTGAACCTTCACTAAAAAGCCAAAACTTTTGATACTCATTTGCAGTTGCATCTTCTGGAACCATCGTTAAAGGCTTTGTATTTTCTTCAAACAAAATTGGTCCTTCAAAACCATAAAAGGCTCTATCTTTTGCTAATAAATTATCTGACTCTTTTTGCCAAACTCTTACATATTCCGCTTCAAAAGTTGCTGGTAATTCTTCTTTATGAGGAACACCTAACCATTTAAAAATTTCTGAATCTACCCATATTTCCATTGGATTATTTAAGACCCAATCTGTACCTAACTCATCTTGTGTAAATCCATAAATAAATTTCCCATCTCTAAAAATGTTTAAATGATCTTCTCCCCATTCTACTCCATATACATGAAAATCGTCTGATGTTACATACGTCAGTTTTTCATCATAACCAAAAGCTTTTGTTGGTCTCGTAGAAGGTGGGCTCCAATCATGAATTGCTGTTCTATTCATATGCTTATCTATAGAGCCTTCCTTTGCAATTTTTGGCACTGCCAATTGCTCGTACATGTCTAACTCTTGCTCAAAACCAATTGCCCAAAATGCAGCTGTCATTGCTGCATGTGGTGCTTTAGATTTTATTTCCATATAACCATTTAAAAATCTCTTTTTACTAACAATTGCAGCTGTTGTTACAGGTAAAGGTTTCCCTTCATGCACACCATAGGTATCTTTATTAGCACCATCTGCATAACTTTCTTTAGCAAAGTTGTAATCTGGTTCCCATTGTGTTTTTAAGATTAAATTTCCGTCTTTAACAACTACGTTATGCGGAGCATATTGAGAAGGAGCTCTACCTTTCCAAATATAATAATCACCATTTTGTCCTTCTACAAACCACTTTGTAGTATCTATTTCGGTGCCTTCAAACTCATCACTAATGTCTTCATTTAAAACCCATTCACCTTTGTTTTCTGGATCAGAAAAAGGTAAAAAACGTTGCTTTATTGCAGTTTCTGTAACAGGTTCCTTAGTTTTATTAGATGATTCACATCCAGTGCTTACAAAAGTGAATGTTCCTAAAAGAAATGCTATTAAATATATTTTTTGATATTTCATTTATCTTATTTTTATTGTTATTATTTTCTTTGAAGCTTCGCTTGAATCTCTTCTAAAGAAAGTCCTTTCGTTTCTAAAAGGTATTTATATAAAATAATTAAGCCCACAAGTACAATACCTGCGTAAATTATAAAAGTTGTAGCGGCTCCAAATATTTCCATTTCTAAAGGGAATAAGTATTGTACCAACGCACTAACTGTACTAGAAATTAAAGCAAATAATGGTATGGCAACTCCACGATTAGAAATTGGAAAAATTTCAGAAAGTAACACCCACATAATTGGTCCTATAGAGAAATTAAATGCGGCAATAAAAGTTAAAATACCTAGTAATATTAAAATTGCATTCATGTGTGCAGTTTCTTTAAATATTACACCAGAATTATCACGCGCAGACTCTACTCCAAGAATATCACTTAAAGAATTCTTAAACTCAATATCACTATTAAACTCTTTTCCTACAATAGCATTTAACTTTTCTATGTTAGGAATATCTTTCATTTTAACAATAGCATCTTGCGTTACTTGGTAAGTTGCTTGTTTAAACCCGTAAGAAACGGTTGATATACTTATAATAATTAATATTAAACCACCAATTACTAATGGTCTACGACCAAATCTATCAATTAAAGATAATGACACTAGAGTAGCTACTAAACCAATTACACCAATCCAAATAGTACTAGAAAATGCTGCATCTGTTCCTAAACCTAATTGCTCAAACATGGTTGGAGCGTAGATCATAACTGCATTCATACCCGTAAATTGTTGAACAACTGCTAATGTAAAAGCAATAATTAAAACAATTCTTGTTTTACTACTAAAAATCTCTTTTAACTGACTAACTGTCGATCTATTACCTTCTACACTATCAACACTTTCAACCATTTGCTGAATTTGTTCATTAACTTCGTTTTCTGGGTATACTTTTGCTAGCGATTTTTTTGCTTCATCAATTCTGTTTTTATAGACTAACCAAGCCGGACTTTTAGGGATTATAAACAATAATAAAAACCAAATAATAGCAGGAATTATCTCTATACCAAGCATCCAACGCCATCCGGTTTCAGCTAGGTTTAAATCTTGTACCCATTGCAAATCAGACCCCATTTGTTGTAAAATCCAATAATTAATTAAATAGGCTGCTGTAAAACCAATTCCCATGTTTATTTGTAGTGTAGAAACCAATTTACCTCTTTGCGCTACAGGTGCAATTTCACCAATATACATAGAAGCTAAAGTAACAGAACTAAAGGCTAATCCGCCTAAGAATCGAAACCAAAATAATGCTAAAAATGATGGGGCAAAAGCAGAACCAACTGCAGAAACAATATAAAATATTGCTATAATCTGTAGGGTAAGTTTTCTTCCAAATTTATTTGCAGAAAAGGCAGTTAACGGTAATGCTATTAACACTCCAATACCTGGCGCAGAACCAATTAAACCAACTTGTGAAGCCGTTAAATTAAATTCTTGTGTAATAAATTTAAATCCTCCCGAAATTAATACAGCATCTAAACCAAAGACAAACGACCCTATAGCTACGATGATAGCATATAAGAAAGCATTTTTAGTGTGTTTATTCATTTTATGATTATTTAGTTAATTGACTCTTTTACTGCCAATTATTTTTATAACGACAATAATTGTCTAGCAAACAAAGTAAACCTAATTCAGACTTAATCTGTTAATTAAATTTACCAACTCTTAACCCTATTTTACCTTACAATTAACTTTTAATTAAATTATAAGTCTAAACGAACCACATCTACAAAAAGAGGGCCAACAGGCAACCTATCTGCTTTAATATACGCATGAAAATTACCTTCTCCTTTTGGAAGTTTTACATTTTTAAAAACTATTCTTTTTTGATTCTTGTTTAACGGTAACTTCAAATGAACTTTCCCATATTTTAAATGGGCAACTCCTCCGTTTTCTAAGATAGGTAAATCATAAGAAACATTGTAAACTCCTTCTTCTGTTTTTACTTGCCAATACCCTAATTGATTGTCTTCTACAACTCTTGGACCTCCATAATCGAAACGAGAAATTACACGCGGGCCTCCCCAATCGAAACGAGATAAATTAACATGAGGCTGTATTTTATTTCCTAAATAAATTTTCTGAATTCCTCTTGCATCTCTTTCTTCCGTTACCTCATCAAACCAATTTTCATATCGACTTAACATTTCATTTACAATTGATGGATGCTCTTTTGCAATGTTTATTCTTTCACTTGGGTCGTTCTCTACATCATACAATTCTAAGTTTTTAACCACATTTTTTAACTCGAAATCTGTAGGTTGATGTACAATTCCGTGTGGAGAATCATGCGGACTTACCAATTTATACTTTGGAGTTCTTAAGCTAAAGTGCATGTATTTAAAAGGTGTTGGTCCGTAATGCATTTGCACAACAAAATCACGTTCTTGTAAACTTTCTGTATCGTTTTTAGTCCAAAGTGGCAATAAAGAAGTTCCGTCTATCTTTCTGTTTTTTGGTGATGCAACTTTAGCCGCATCCAACAAAGTTGGAAACAAATCTATAATTGCCCCCATAGTTGCTGTTTTATTTTTTGGCCTGATTTTTCCCGGCCATTTCACATAAAAAGGCACACGAATACCAGCATCATAAACACTTGTTTTGGTTCCTCTTAAATTAGCAACCCATCTTCCAGGATAATGATCGTTCTTAGTCCTTCTTGTTCTTGGCCCATTATCAGAAAGAAAAATAACAATCGTATTATCTTCAATTCCTAATTCTTTTAATTTACTTAAAACTCTCCCCACATTATAATCAATATTATCAATCATACCGTACGTAAGCGCATTGTCTTCATGCAAACCCATTTTTCTAAAAGGAGCCGCTCTCTCATCGGGAACCTGTAGTGGAAAATGAGGTAAATTAGTTGCTAGATATGTAAAAAATGGTTTTCCGTCTTTTTTACTCATAAAATCTAATGCTGCGTCTGTAAAAATATCATCGCAATATCCTTTGTATTTAGTTGATACATTATTGTGTTCTAAAATCGGGTCGAAATACGTGTTTCCAGCAGGACCTGCAGCTTGCCCGATTCCGCCACCTTTATGCACCAAAGCTTCTTGAAAACCTTGATCTGTTGGTCTCATTGGTGCATTATCACCTAAATGCCACTTTCCGAAGATTCCTGTTTTATACCCATTTTCAGATAAAACCTCAGCAATAGTAGTTTCTGTAGTGTGCATAAAATGATCTACTTGTGTAACCGCTGTAACGCCTGTTCTGTAAGGATATCTCCCCGTTAGTAATGCTGCTCTTGATGCAGAACAGTTTGGATAACTAAAAAAATGTGTCATTTCTACACCTTCTTTCCCTATTTTCTCCATATTTGGTGTTTTTAAATACGGATTTCCGTGTCCGCCTATATCTCCATAACCTTGATCATCACTCATCATAATGATAATATTTGGTCTTTTTTGTGCTGATGTCTTTTCAACAGAAATAAATCCGAAAAGCATCAGTATTAAAATTAAATTTTTATTCATGTTTTAGTATTTTATGATAGAAATTATTTTTTTTGATACAAATTAATCATCTTTTAAAACAAAGGTTCTTGATACAAAATTTCTGAAAAAAGAAATTTCACTCGAACTGACTGTATGTATTATCTGTCTTAATAAACAGAATATCACGTAAAGTGAATTTGAATTATTTGATTTTCCTGCACCGTTTTAGAAACCTTGTAAGTTATTTTAACATGCGTATTTTACCAATTGGTAAAAGAACCATCCTCTTTTTTTAAACGAGGTGCTTCTACCATTTTAAACCCCTCTTTTATTGCCAATTCCTCATTAAAATCGACACCTAAACCTGGTGCATCAGTCAATTTATAACGAGTTCCGTCTATTTGTGGTTGTATTGGATAATAATTAGCATCATCTAAACCAGGGTTTTCTACATGCGTATTCATTTCTTCTAACCAACTAAAATTAGGACTTGCAGCTGCCACATGTAACGTAGCTGCTGTACAAATAGGTCCTATTGGGTTGTGCGGCATTAAATCTATATAATGAGATTCTGCCATAGAAGCCACTTTCATTGCCTCTGTAATTCCACCAACGTTGCACACATCAATTCTTGCAAACTGTGTAATACCTCTTTCTAAGTATGGTAAAAACTGCCATTTACTCGCAAATTCTTCTCCAATTGCAAAAGGAACATTGGTCATTTTTCTAAGTGTTTCATAAGCTTCTGGAGATTCATCACGAATAGGCTCTTCTATAAAATCGATGGTTCCAACAGGCATTCTCTGTAAAAAAGAAATGGTTTCTGGCACTGTTAATCTGTGGTGATAATCGATACCAATTACCGCTGCAGTACCTACTTCTTTTCTCAACTCAATTAACCACTCTGCAATAATGGCAATAGATTGTCTCGGTTCAAAAACAGACGCAAATTTTCCTTCTTCATATTCCGCAGGTGCTAAGCGCAACATCTTCCATCCTTCCTTCAATAAAACTTTAGCTCTGTTAATTAATTCTTCTTTGCTACTAAAACGTAAAGAAGCAAAACACTCTACATAGTCTCGCTGCTTTCCTCCTAATAACTCATAAACAGGAACTCCTAAATCTTTCCCTTTAATATCATACAAAGCCATATCTATCGCAGAAATTGCAGCGGTTAAAACTCTACCACCTTCAAAATACTGACCTCTATACAAGTCTTGCCAAATAGCACCTATTTGACGCGCATCTTTACCAATTAACAAAGGTCTAAAATGATCTAAAGCACCAATTACCGCCAATTCTCTACCTGTTAATCCGGATGCTCCCCAACCATAAATACCGGTTTCTGTTTCTACTTTTACGTTTAACTGACTTCTACCCGCAATGTTTACAGGGTATGTTTTTATTGCTGTTATTTTCATTATATACTATCTTGTGTTACTTCTTTTAATTCTATTCTTTCTACTTTTCCTACTACAAACAAGAAGGATAAAAACCCTATTAATGTTAAAGCTCCGATGAAAAACAAAGCCGGACTAAAATCTCCATCTTGTACTAAAAATCCTATTGCAGATGGAACAATAACTGCGGATAACCCTCCAATTAAATTAAAAACACCTCCTACCAAACCAATAATTCTTTTGGGTGCTATTAGGGAAACAAAGATCCAAGTGATGGACGCTAAACCGTTTCCAAAAAAGGCAATTGTTAAAAATAAAATGATGTAAAATGTACTATCTGTAAAATTAGCTCCTATAATTAAGGTTGATAAAGACAAGCCTATTAGAACAGGTAATTTTCTTGCAAACTCTGGCGATTTTCCTTTTTTGATTAAAAAATCCGAAGAAAAACCTGCTAGTAAAACACCACAAAAAGCAGCTAAAAACGGTATGGAAGCTAAAAAACCAGATTGTATAAAATCTAACCCTCTGTATTCTACTAAATAGGTAGGAAACCAAGTTAAAAAGAAAATAGACATAGATCCCATACAAAACTGACCAATGTAAATCCCCCATAATTTACGATGTTTAAATGCTTCGTAAAAATCATTCCAATTAAACTTTTCTTTTACAACAGCCTCTTTTTTCTTTTGTGTAAATCCACCTCCATCACTAATTAACTTTAACTCAGACTCACTTACTGTTTTGTGCTGATCTGGATCTCTATAAAAGATATACCAAACAACAGACCACAGTATCCCTATAATTCCAGAAATGATTAAAAGTCCTCTCCAACCAACTTTGTCCTGAATTATAGTTAACAAAGGAAACAGAAACGCCAAACCAATAAATTGCCCCGAAGTATAAATGGCAATGGCAGATGCTCTTTCGGTTTCTGGAAACCATTTGGTAACAATAGCATTATTTGCAGGATAAGATGGTGCTTCGAAAACTCCAATACCAGCTCTTAAACCTAATAAAAGTTTAAATGAATTTACAAACCCTTGAAACAAGGTTGCTATAGACCACATCAATAGCATAAATGCATACAAAAACCGTAACCTTACTTTATCTACAATAATTCCTCCAGGAATTTGTAAAGCAGCATAAGCAATACCAAAAACTGAAAAAATTAATCCCATTTGTACTGTAGAAAGCTCTAAAGATTCACTAATTGCAGATGCTGCAACAGAAATATTAGTTCTATCTAAATAATTGATAACAACTGTTCCAAAAATAAGGGCGAGCATGTTATATCTTTTTTTTGTTGTTTTTACCTTTTTCGGCATCGATTTTATATTTTGTGTTAAGTTTTTTTTAATGATACTAACCTCTAATTTTGTTTAATAGAAAATGCTGAGGAATATATCCTCAGCATTTTCTCAAATCAAATTCAAATAATTCTACTATGAAATAAAAAATATTTTAATAACCATCATTCTGAATTAATGCTGATGCTTTTTGAATTTCTTGATTAGGAATTGGTAAATAATATTGCTTATCAAACCAAGGTCTAGTAACAACATTATACTCTGTGTGCGTTACCACTCCTGCAGCTCCTTTTTCCCACTTCAATCCTTTAATATCAAATCCTAAATTAGCAGGATTCATCCATCTTCTTTCATCCCAAAAGTTATGACCTTCAAAAGCTAATTCTATACGTCTTTCTCTTTTAATTGCTTCTTTAAGAGCATCTCCTCCTAAAGTTATTGCTGGTTGTAAAGCTCTTGTAGAAACTTTGTTTAAATAAATTTTAGCTTCTGCATCTTCTCCCATTTCTGCTTTTGCTTCTGCATAATTTAAATATACTTCTGCTAAACGATATAAAACATAAGGACGTCCAGCAGAAATATCTGTAGTTGTCGTTAATTCTTCATCTTGAAACTTTCTAATATTATATCCTGTTTTAGAAGAATGATTATCATTTCCAGAACTTCCAACACTAGAGCCGTTAGCAGAGTCTAACCCATCTGCCTGTGAAGCATCTGTTGCTAAAGCATAATCTACAGCTCTACCTCTAAACATAGCACCTTGATAATTTAAATCTGCATAATACCTCATCTCTCTATTTGCATTTGGAGTTGCAGCAACATAAGAAGCACCACTTGTAGTAGAACCGTCTGCCATATTAAACTCTAACGCAAAATTATGTGTTGGAGATGATAAACCCCAACCACCATAACCGCTTGGAGACTGTGTTTGGTCTGGTAACGAATTTACATCTAAACCAAAATCATATAAAGTTTCTCCATAAGGTCTTGCAAAAAGAATATCTTGGTTTGCTGATAAAAACAACTTTTGATACGCTGCTGCATTTGGAGTCGCAATTAAATCTCTTCCCCCTACTAAATCAATTATTACTTTTGCTGCATCTGCTGCATCTTTCCATTTTGTTGCTTTTGCATAGTCATATAACGGACCACTTGGTAACGTAGCAGGATCGTGTAATTTACTAGCTGCAAACAATAAAGTACGAGCCTTTACTGCTAATGCTGCTAATTTTGTAGCTCTACCAAATTCTGATGCAGGTCTTGTTTCTGGTAAAATAGCTGCAGCTTCATCTAATTCTTTTACTATAAAAGTAACACATTCTTCATAAGAATTTCTAGGAATATTAAATTCAGACCCTAATCCAAATGCAGTTTCAAAAATTGGTATACCACCAAACATCTTAATCATTTTAGAGTAGATATTAGCTCGTAAAAATTTCATTTCTGCTTTTAGACCATTAACCTTTTCTGGATTTACAGCCATCGCTTCACTATCATCAACATTATTTAAAAATTGATTGATTTCATTTACAAAAAGAAAATAGTCTCTCCATTTATTTCTAAAATCTCCTACGTTAAGAGAATTCCATCCATTACCACTTAAACCAAGTCTATTTAAATTCTTAAAATTAAACTTAGCTTCAAAAGAACCTGCTTCGATATTATATCTTCTTGCCCACCAAATACTTTTGTTTAACCCCCAACTCTCTGTACTGTTGTAGGCAGAATACACTACTCTTTCTAACTGCACTGGATCACTAAAGATTAAATCACTAGGGTAAGAATCTAAAGAGTCTGTATCTAAAACATCTTCACAACTCATCATAGAGAAAAAGCCGATCGCTGCAAATAAATATATTAATTTTATTTTTTTCATTGTATCTATTTTTTATGTTAAAAAGTAAAATTTAAACCGAAAGTATACATCTTTAAAGAAGGGTATGTTGCACCTCTAAAGTTATTGTATCCTGTTGCCTCTGGATCTAATCCTAATTTTTGAATTTCTGAAAACATAGTTAACAAGTTAAAACCTCTTGCAAAGATTTTAATATCTGCAAATTTTGTTTTCTCTTTTGTTAATGTATATCCTAATTCTATTTCTTTTAATCTTAAGAATGATGCATCATGTATCCAAATATCTGCTCCTTGAAAATTTTCTGGATTATCACTTTGATTACCACTAAACGTATCATTTAAACCAAAAGCTCTTGGATACCTTGCATTTCTGTTTTCTGGTGTCCATCTTTGATTAAACACATAATCTGGCTTTGCCCCGTCTTGATCGAAAAACACTAATGCTTCTGCTTTGGCTTGCCCTTGTAATAAGAAACTAAAGTTAAAGTTCTTGTAATTTAAACCACCTATAATACCATATTGTATTTGTGGCACGTTAGAAGTTTGTCTTCTAACACGATCATTCTCGTCTATTTTTAAATCTCCATTTGTATCTAAGTAAATTGGTTCTCCTTCTACAGTACCTGATAATTTTACTTCAGTAGCATCTACTTGCGCTTGGTCTTTAAAGATTCCCGCTGTTGGGTATACAATATAAGAACCAATAGGACTTCCTTCTAATCTTATTGCATCTGGTGTATTTGCTGGTTGCGGTAAGTAAACAATCTTATTTTTGGCTTGTGTTAAATTAAACCCTAAATTATATCCAACATTACCTATTTTATCTGCCCAACCTAAAGTAACCTCAACACCATAACTATCTACTCTACCTAAGTTTTCATCTGGTAATTGTACTCCTGTAAAATCTGGAACTTCACCACCATTGTCTACTAAGATATCTTTTCTATTCTGATAAAAATAATTTACCTCTCCAGTTAATCTATTATCAAACATTGCAAAAGTTACAGCAAAGTTTTTCATAATTGCAGTTTCCCAAGTTACATTTGGATTCGGCGCAACACCTGTTCTGTAACCATTATTTGTTATACCATTCTCTCCAAAAGCATAATAATTTGGTCTTGTATTGGTGTTGTTATTATTAAAATCTCCACCATAAGAATATTGAGATAAGAATTGAAATCCTGGTATTCTATCATTCCCCATTACAGCATAACTACTTCTTAAATTAAGAGAATTTAACCAAGAAACATTTTCTAAAAAACTTTCTTTTCCAATAGCCCAAGAACCACCAACACTATAAAAAGTACCAAATCTATTCTCTGAACTAAATCTACTAGAACCATCTCTACGTAATGTTAAATCTAAAAAGTATTTTTTATCATAATCATAAGACAAAGAACCTAAATAACTTAACGATGCTGCTTCACTTGCAGAACCATCCGTTAGTTGAGATTCTGGATCTCCTGCAAATAAATACGGAAGGTCTACAGAAGGTAGGTTTCTGCTTTGTGCATAAAAACTACTTGTTTGTGATGTTTGCTGCTCGTAACCAATAAAACCATTTATAGAATGTACATCATTAATAGTAGTACTATATCTTAAAGTGGCATTTAATAAGGTTTGATCAAACTTCCAAAAAGTATCTCTTAAAATATTTTCTTTACCATTTTGAGAAAAACCAACTTCTGGATTATAATCTCCACTGGTTTGATCTAGTCTATAAATTGTCCAAGGAGTATAAAAAGATTTTTGGTCGTAATTCATTTTTCTTAAACCAACATACCCATTAAAACTTAACCCTTTTGTTATTTTATCTAACTTCCAATCCATAGCAAAACGACTTCTTAAGTCAGTATCTTTTCGGTTTGTAAACCCAGATTCATTACTAGACATTACTAATGGGTTTGCACCATTTTCTCCACCCCAAGCAGGTAACCCGTTTGGATACACACCAACATCTGTTGGTCTATTTGTATAAATATGCTTGTAAATAAAACTTGCATCTACACCTGGTTGTTTATTTTCTGAAAATCTACCTGATATATCTGCACTTAACTTTATATCATCTGTTAATTTAACATCTAAGTTAGAACGCAATTGACTTTGGTTAAAATTTAAATCTCCAGAAGCAAACAGACCTTCTCTACTCATCATGTCTCCACTTACAAAGTATTTTACGTTTTCACTACCTCCTGAAATAGAAATAGAATTTCTAGTTTCTGGTGCATTTTTAGCAAACGTTAACGCTGCCCAATCTGTACTTGGGTAGTTAATAGGATCGGTACCTGAAGCATACTTATCTATATCTGACTGTGTAAATGGTAATGTAATTCCTTTTCTATCTGCAATTTCATTTTCATAAGTTGCATATTGCTCTGAAGACATTAAGTTTGGAAATGCTGAAAATGAAGAAATACTATAAGAAGTAGATACCTTTACTTTTGCTTTTCCAGATTTACCTCTTCTTGTAGTTACTATAATAACACCATTTGCTGCTCTATTACCATAAATAGCTGCTGCCCCATCTTTTAAGACACTTAAATTAGCTATATCTTGTGGTGCTAATTGATTAAATGTATCAATACCTGTTTGCACACCATCAATTAAAATTAAAGGCGCATTATTGTTTAGTGTAGACTGCCCTCTAATTAATAAAGACACATCTCCACTAGAACCAGGATAACCACCTCTATCTGAAACAATTAAACCAGTTACCCTACCAGAAAGAGATTTAGCAACTTCTCTATTAGAAGTGTTTTCTATTTCTTCTGCTTTTAATGTACTAACAGAACCTGTTAATTCTCCTCTTTTCTTAGAAGTATAACCAACAATAACAACCTCATCTAAACTTGCTACATCTGGTAACATTGTTACGTTTACTACTGCTTTACCACCGGCTAAAACTTCTTGCGTTTTATAACCTATATAAGAAAATATTAAAGTAGCATTTGCATCTTTTGCCGATAAAGAATAATTACCATCAAAATCTGTTACAGTACCTGTAGTACTTCCTTTTACCTGAACACTAACCCCAGGGATTGGTCCACTCTCATCTGAAACGGTTCCAGTAATATTTTGCTGAAAGCTAGCTTCATTAATATTGTTATCATCTACCTCTAATGAGCTTGCATTTGCAAACACTGGAAATGTGATTAAACAAATTGATAATAGTCCGATTACCCTATATTGTTTTATAAAGGATACGTACGAACTATTATCAAAAAATAGTTTTTTTCTCATAATTAATTGGTTTTTTGAATTATTATAAATTATGAATTTGATAAAAAATCAATTCATTATTCAAATTTCCAAAAAATAAACCACCTTATTTTTATGAATCTTACCTCTCATTAACACTAATTTACCTTAATTATATGTTAAATTAACCACATAAAAACTTGTTTTATTTTTACAACTACAAGTTGATGCAAGGTTTATTTACAAAAAAACTCGCAATAAATATTGCGAGTCGTTAGTTGAAAAAAAATCTCTTAATTATAATTTAATGATCTTTTTAATGAGAAGGTTTTCGTCTGTTTTAATTTTTATAATATAGATTCCGGACGATAAATTAGAAACATCTATTCTTGGGTTGTTTACGTTGGTCTCTTTTACTTTTTTAACCGACTTACCAGACGCTGTAAAAATCTCGACTTCTAATTCACTTAAAGTCCCGCTATAATTTACGTTAAAATAATCTCCAGAAGGGTTTGGAAAAATGCTTAATTTCTTAAAAATCTGGTCTGCAGTACTTAAAGTACCTGCTGTACCAATATTACCTGAAGTATTGCTAGATGTTTTATCAAAACTCCACAAGTTGTATTCTTTATCTTCAGAAAACGACCAATTATTAACGTTATTAATACTTGCTCTTAACTGCACTGGCGTACCCGATAAAGCACCTGTATAAACTCCGAAATCATGTTTTTCTCCTACAGTATTAGCATTTACTCCATTGGTTAAAGCAGTTGGTAATTCACAAGCAGAGTTTCCGCCTCCTTTACCCCATCCTAGAGCAGTATTTATTCCTGTTATCCATACAGCTGAATTTGCATCCGCTGGAAGCGCAAAAGGATCTACCTGAAAAATTAGAATACCTTCTCCATTTACAGAAAAATCGAAATCTCCATCACTTGCTTCCGCAACTTTCCCTGTATAATCATGAATAGTTGAACCTACAACCTCTTCTACATTATTTACTACATGTTTAACCAGCCCATCATCATCTAAAATAAAAATATCACCAGTACTAAAAGCAGCACCTGCAGCCCAAGTCCAAATATCATCTACACTATAATCTCCTGTAAATTCATTGGCAGTATTGCTCCAAGTTCTATTAGAAATAGATAGCTTGGTGGTTGCGCTAATGTCTTTTAAAAGCATAAATGCCAATTTCCCTTTACCATATTTCCAACCTACAATTGCAATATCTCCTGCAGTTAATGTTGTAGACGCAATAACATCAAAAATATTAATTTCTTCAGTTGCATTCTTTATACTACCAAAAGTTGTTGATGTTAATGTAATAATAACCGTTTCACTTATTTCTTCTATTCCATCTTCTGCAGCAGCAATAATTATTTGTGCAGAATTTGTTCCATTTAAAATAGTAGCTGTTCCTGATAATGATGTGTAGTCTGTTCCGTCAGTTGCAACGCCAGTTACAGTATAGGTAATGTCTATATTTTCGGTAGCATTCATTCCTTCTGGTAAACTTATGGTAAAAACACCATCAACACCTCCTTCTATAGCATCTGTAGTTTTAGCTATTGTAATTTCACTAAGCTCTCCTTTTAGTTTTAGTAATGAAGTTTCAAAAAGTCTGTCATAACCAGGTAAAGTACCATCATTCCAAAGAAAACTATGTACATGACCGTCTCCTACTCCGTCTCCATCTATGTCTTCATTATCATTATCATACCAAGCAGGTTTTACGTCTTTAAAATCAACCACTTTTGCAATTGCATTGTCTAAAATAGTTTGCACAATTTTATCTCCATTTGGCTCGCTATTTCTAACGTTTGTTTCTTCTCCCGGATCTGTAGAAATGTCAAATAAATTCCACTGACCACCATTTGCAGTTTTTACAATTTTCCATTTGTCATAAGCAATTCCACCATTATGGAACCCATTTTGTGGTCTCATCAACAATATACCATCATCTGGTCTTGCATCTTGTCCTGCAATTAATTTATCCATAAAATCTACCCCATCAATAGTTTTTTCTGCCGGCACTGTTGCACCTGCTAAACCAACTAACGTTGGATACAAATCTAAAGAGCTAATTTGATGATTATACGTAGCACCACCAGTAATTTTATTTGGCCAATGCACAAACATTGGTACTTTATGACCTCCTTCTTTAACACTTCCTTTTCCTGCATCTAATGGCCAGTTTACAGCACCTTTACTGTGTGTATAACCACCATTATCACTTAAAAATATAATAACCGTATTGTTAAATTTAGTCATGTCTTTTTTAAGTTCTGTAACAAGTTTCCCTATATTAGTATCCATGTTGGTTACCATTGTAGCATACGTAATACGAGCTTGCACAAACTTTTCTATCAATTCTGCTTTCTTAACAGGATCAGATTCCTTGTTTACAGGTGTAGATTCTGTAATGTATGGACTATTTCTAATTAAGCTTTCAAAATTAGGATTGTCTAATTTAAACTGAGCTTCTTCTGCGGCCGGAGCTTGTAAAGGAGTGTGTGGTGCATTGTAAGATAAATACATAAAATACGGTTCTGTAGAACCACTTACACTATTTTGATACTGAATTGCTTCATCTGTAAGCAAATCTGTTAAGTAATCTTCATTTTCAGCATCACTGAATTCACTTTCTGCAACATAACCTCTATCTCTCCAAATTGGATCTTGATATTCGTTTGTAACAGGATTGCTACCTCCTAATCTGTTATAAAAACCATCTTCATAAACACTTTCGAAGTAATTTTTTCCACCTCCTAAGAAACCAAAGAAATAATCAAAGCCTCTATCTAAAGGTTGATATGCTCCATCTTTAAACCCTAAATGCCATTTACCAAAAGCAGCTGTATTATAATTCGCAGTTTTAAGTACTGTAGAAAAATAAGTTTCATTAGTGGGCACGCCTAAAGTGGATGTAATATCATTAGGTAAATTATATTGTGCACCAATTCTGTGCGGCATCATACCTGTTAAGATGGCAACCCTACTTGGTCCACAAAATGGATGGGCAACGTGTGCATTTTTTAAGACAACTCCGTTATTTGCCAAAGCATCTATATTGGGTGTAGGAATCACACCTCTATCTTCAGGAAAACTTCCATCTCTGTTAAAACCTACATCTCCGTAGCCTAAATCATCCGCTAAAATTACAATGATGTTTGGCTTTGTGCCTTGCGTTTGGGCATAGTTACTCCCCGAAATTAGGACTGTAAAAAAGAATATATAATATTTAAAGTAATTGTTTTTCATAGTTTCAGTTTCTAATTAATAATGATTTTTTTAGTTTGTTTCGTATTTTCTGATGTAATTGATAAAAAGTAAATTCCCGATGATAGATTAGAAACACTTAACTTAGAATTAAGAACATTACTTTCCTTTACTTTTTTTACAGATTTCCCTAAGGCAGCAAAAATTTCTATTTCTAATTGCTGCTGTATTTCTCTAAAATTGATAGAAAGTTCATCATTTACAGGATTAGGAAAAATAGTAAATTGACCTTTAGATTGCGTTGATACAAGCAAAGTACCAGCAATACCAATATCTCCTGCAGTATCATTAATCCTTTTATTGAATGACCACAAATTGTAGGTTGTATCTTCAGAGAAAATCCAATTACTTGCATTATTAATACTTGCTCTTAATTGCGCAGGTGTGCCAGATAAAGCACCTTTATAAACGCCAAAATCGTGTTTCTCTCCAACACTATTTGCATTTATGCCGTTTGTTAAGGCAGATGGTAATTCGCTATAAGAATTCCCTCCACCAACTCCCCAACCTTGAGAAGTATTTATACCCGTTATCCACGCTGTCGAATTTCCGTTTGTTGGTAATGCAAAAGGATCTGCCTGAAAAATCAAGATTCCTTCTCCGTTTACCGAAATATCAAAATCGCCATCACTTGTTTGATCTACTTTTCCTGTATAATCATGAACAGTTGTACCTACGACAACTTCAGTATTACCAACAACTTGTTTAATTTGTCCATCTGAATCTAACATCAAAATATCTCCAGTTTTATACTCACTTCCTGCAGTCCATGTCCAAATATCATCAACCGTAAAATCTCCTATAAATCCATTAGAAGCATTGCTCCAAGACCTATTAGAAATTGATAATTTTGTTGTTGCACTAATATCTTTTAAAAGCATAAATGCAAGCTTTTCGCTTACAGATTTCCAACCTAATATTGCAATGTCTCCTGCCGTTAACGTTGTGGATGCAACAAAATCTGATATAGAAATACTCGCTACAGTTGTATCTACTGTTTTAGAACTAGAAGATTGTAAAGTAATGGTAACTGTTTCTAAATCTTCTTCAATTCCGTCTTCAACAGCGTCAATAATTATTTCAGATGAATTCGTTCCGCTAGCAATAGTAACTGTTCTTGGTATTGAAGTATAATCTGTTCCTTCCGTTGCACTTCCATCCACTAAATAGGTAACATTAATATCTTCTGTAGCAATCTCTCCATTCGGTAACGCCACTTTAAAACTTCCATCAGTAGTTCCTTCAATAGCATCAGTAGTGCCAATTATAGATATTTTACCTGTTTGTTTTTGCCAAACTCTAATATATTCTATTTGATATTCTGCTGGAGTCTGCAAATCTGAAGCATCTGGCAAACCTAACCAAGGAAAAGTTTCAGAATCAAACCAAATCCAAGAAGGAACATCTGTTACCCATCTATCTGGTTCTGCTCCGTTTTTTGTTAAAACAGATTTTAAAATTGTACCATCTGGATGTAAAACACCATCAATATAAACTTTTATATATTCTGCAGTCCACTCAAAACCATATACATGAAAATCGTCTGCAGTATTATTTGCTGCTTGTATATTTCTAGTATGCGTTGTACCTATTTTACCAAGTTCTTTTTGTTCTTTAAAAATTTCATTGCTTGGATCCCAACTGATAATGTTAAGCTTTAACCTTTTTTTCCAAGCATCATTGGTTTTATGACCTCCAAACATTTCAAACATGTCTAATTCCGCTGCACCACCTGGTTTTCCTGGTCCTGGACCTGTAGTCCAAAAAGCACTTGTTATTTCTGCATTTGCTGCTTTAGATTTAATTTCCATATATCCATATTGAAATTGTTTTTTACTAATTACCGCAGCAGTAGTTATTGGTTTAGACACTCCATTATACACACCTAATTGATTGCCACTATTATCTTTTGTAAATGGATAATCTGGCTCCCATTTTGTAAGAATTTTCAACTTTCCATCTTCTAAAATTGCATTATCTGTAGAAAACTGAGCAGGAACTCTACCTATAAAATTAGATTGATATTTTCCATTTCTACCCTGAATTAACCATTGATCTTCATTTATAGTAGCTGCTTCAAATTCGTCTGAAATATCAGTGTTTAAAATCCAATCTCCTGTATTTTGAGGATCAGAGAATGGCAATGTTTGTCCATTTATAGTAAAACCCCATAATGATATCATCATGAAAGCAACACTATATTTAAAAGTTGTCGGAAAATGCAGTTTTGTTAAATACATGTATATTTTAGTTTAACTCCAAAACTACATGATAAATTAGCATAGAATTAAGCTAATATTAACCACAAATGGTAGCTTATTATCATAAGCTACCATTTTGTGATTGATAAAAAATATACTCTTTATAAAATAAAGGAAAACTGTTATTGTACTTAAATAAAAAAGAAATAAGAGACTAGATATCTTCTCTAAACTTCTTTGGAGTAGAACCCATTATCTGTTTAAATTGTTTATTAAAATTAGTAATTGAATTAAAACCAACAATATAACAGATTTCTGAAACTGGTAAATTTTCTTGCACTAAGATTCTAGAAGCATTTCTAATACGAATTTCATTTAAAAACTGGGTAAATGATTTATTCGTCATTTTTTTAAAAAACCTACAAAATGAATTTGTTGTCATGCAAGCAACATTAGAAATATCGTCTAAACTAATACTAGAAGCATAGTTATCTGATATAAATTTTAAAACCGTATCTATACGCTCAGAACTTTCGGTGGTTGTTGTCTGCCTCATGTCTGAGGATGATAAAACTGTTTTATCTTTTTTATCAACCAAAGATAATTTATGTAAAATACTTAAAACTTTAATGTGTTTTTCTGTTGATGACAATCTTGGAAGTGACATAATATCGTTATGTAAAAACTTACTCACATTTTCTCCAAAAGACAAACCAAACTTACACTCTTCTAATATTTTTTTTACGTTGTAAAAATCTGGCATTTGAAGAATCTCGTTTCCTAAAAAATCGTCTGTAAATTTAGTTACAATAGTCTTTACTTCTTTAGTACTTTCTTCTTCGTAATAAGAAGGATCATTCCTCCACAAATGTGGTAAGTAAGAACCCACCAAAACTAAATCTCCTGCAAAAAAAGGAGCAACACTATCACCTACAAAACGAATTCCGTTACTTTTAGAAATATATAGTAATTCGAATTCTTTATGATAATGCCACGCAGCATCTAAACAAGGAACATCCCTAGTATAAATGTCTAGTTTTTTATTTACAGGGGTATCAGATTTTTTTAATACGAGTTTCATTGCTAACAAATATAATAAAATATTTTTTGAAATTGAATTCCTATTTTTAACTCACTACTTCAATAAACATTGATAAAAAAACAAAATAAACCTTTAATCTAATTTAAAAGTTTCATCAAACTTTGGCATATTATCTTTTTTCCATTCAACACCCGTTTTCACATTGTGCCACCAAAATGGTTGAATATGTAATTTACTCCAATCTTCTGCATCTTTTACTAAATCTTGTAAGATTTCTGGATGTTGATTTTTTACATCATTTTTCTCTTCAATATCATTTGTAATATTGAACAATTTCCATTTTTGATTGTATGCTTTTACAGCTTTCCAATCATTTTTTCGAACACCAACATCACTAAAACCATTTCTGTGACGCATCACAAAAATATTATCATCTTTATAAGAATCTTTATTCATTAAAAAATTATCCCAAATATTTTTACCGTCTAGTTTTTTTCCTGTAGGAATTTCTGCTTCTGCTAATTTTGCTAAAGTTGGATAAAAATCTAAAGCAGAAACGGGTGCATTAAACGTATTACCTGCTGGTACAACATTTGGCCAATTGAAAAACATGGGTACTCTATAACCACCTTCATACGCACTTCCTTTTCCTTCTTTTAAAGGAAAGTTTGTTGCTCCAGAAGTCGTTTTTCCTCCGTTATCACTTAAAAAGATAATTAAAGTATTTTCTAACTGATTAGAATCTTTTAATGATTGTAAAATTCTTTTAACTCCACGATCTACAGCATACACCATAGCAGCATAGGTTCTTCTTTTTTTATCTTTTATATGAGAAAACAACTTAAGATCTTCTTCTTTTGCTTCTAAAGGGGTATGAGGTGCATTATATGCAAGATATAAGAAAAAAGGATCTTCGGTTTTACCTGCATCTGTAATAAAACGAACTGCTTCTCTAGAGAAAGCATCTGTTAAATATTCTGTTTCTTTTATTTGTTTACCATTGTGTTCTAACGGATGCAAATAATCCCAAATTAATTTATTTCCATTAGCTTCTTGTTGTGCATACGCTTTTCTATATTGCTCTGGAAAATAATTATGTCCTCCTCCTAAAAAACCAAAGAAATCATCAAAACCTCTTACATTTGGATGAAATTCTGGATTAGAACCTAAATGCCATTTACCAATTGCACCAGTATTATAACCTGCTTCATCTAACACTTTACTAATAAAAGTTTCTTCTAAAGAGATTCCTTTCTTAATAGTTTCTCCACTATTTGGAGGTAGGTTAAACTGAGCTCCAATTTCATGTGGATATCTACCCGTCATTAATGCTGCTCTACTTGGTCCACAAAAAGGATGTGCTACATAAGCAGAAGTAAAAATAGTTCCGTTATTTGCCAAAGCATCTAAATTGGGTGTTGGTATGTCTTTAGACCCGTTAAAACCGACATCTGAATATCCCAAATCATCACATAAAATAAATAAAATATTTGGTCTTGCAGGAGTTTCAATGGTTGAAGTTGCTTTTGCTACTGTTTTAGAATTGCTCTTATCTTTAGTAGAAGTACAACTAATTGTAGCTAATAAAAAAAAGGCAGAAATAATAGTTACTATTTTTCTCATTTGATGGTATTATTAATAATAAAATTGATGCTGTAAACTAAGAAAAGGTTGCCTTCTATCATTAATTAGAAAGCAACCTTCTTTTTTGTTCTAAAAAAAGTTATTTAACCTCTTTTAATTCTTCTCTCATTCTCTTAAAAAACGGAGCCAATTCTTTGTAATTTTTTCCTGTTAACTTAATAACACCATTGTTAAATGTTTTACTTGCTTCACCGTTTTTAGCTTTCTTTTCTTCTTTGGTAATTGTACCTGCTTTTGCCTCTTTTTGAGACTCTCCATAAGCTATAACCATAGCAGTTCTTAATTCTGTAAGCTCTTTTTGTTGTGCTTCGTTTAAATTATATTCTTTAGCAGCAGCTTCTACAAAGTATTTATTTTGTCTTTCTTGAAATTTATTTTGTCCATAGGTAGCAGAAAATGATACTACTAATAATAATGTTAAAATGATTTTTTTCATGATATTTAATTTTAAGGTTAATGGTTAATTACTGCTATTTTTTATTATTTTTTTTGCCAAATCCTTACATACTCAATTTCGAAGTCTACAACTCCGTCCTCTTTTTCTCCCTCTGGACTATTTAATTCTAAGTCTTCTTTACTATCTGGAACTCCGTGCCAAGGAAACGTTTCTTGATCTAACCAAATAGAAATGGCTCCGTCCATAACCCAACCGTTAGGATAGCCTTTTTCTTTAGCATACGCATCTACTTGTTCTTTTGTTGCGCCGGTTTTATAAACACCATCTACATATAACTTAAGTCCGTTTTCATTCCATTCAATTCCATATACATGAAAATCGTCTGCCACTCTAAAACCATAATCTAAATGCTCTGTATACACACTTTTACCTTTCCCTTCTTTAGACCAATCGTGTATAGACCACCAAAGCTCTCTGTCTTTTCCATTTGCTTCTTTAACAGGTTGTCTATGATCTCCAAATTGTTCAAAAATATCTAATTCAGTTTTATTTCCTATCGCCCAAAAAGCACTTGTAATTTCTGCATCTGCAGCTTTACTTTTTATTTCCATATAGCCATATTTAAAAAATTTACGACCAATAAAACAAGCTGTTGTTAAGTTTTCGAATTTAGCAACTTCACCTTCTTTTTTACCCCAAGGTTTTTGCACATCATCAGAAAAAGGAAAATCTGGCTCCCAACGCGTTTCTAAAATTAGTTTGCCATCTTCTAAACGGTAATTTCTTCCTGAAAATTGAGATGGAGCACGTCCTTTCCAAACTTTTTTGTTTGGGTTATCTGGGTGTTTGTAAAAAGGTTTTCCGCCTTTAAACTTCCCAACTATATACCATTTATCCTCGTCTATTGTATCATCTTCAAACTCATCGGAAGCATCCGTATTTAAAACCCAATTACCTGTATTTTCTGGATCTGAAAATGGTAAAACTTTAGTATCTGATTTAACAGAGGTATCTTTTGTAACATTCTTTTGATTACCACAAGCTAGCAGTAAAAGAGGGATACTAAGGAATAATATTCTTTTTATAATCATTTTATTCTTTTTTAAAAATTAAGCTTTAAAACTTAATCTTACAAAGAAAAATAAAATTAATGTACACCCTTTATTTAAAATTACCCTCTTATGATTATAATTTATCCGTTAATTAAAGTTTAGTTAACCTTTAAGTGATGAATTAAAAAAATAAAACAAAAAAGGCACCCTTTAAATTATAAAGAACACCTTTTCCGTTTTTTGTAAATTGACTTAAAAAGAATACTTTCCTTAAAAGCTATAATTGTTAGATTTTAAATCTTTTGCTTCCGCAGAAATAGTTCCGTTTAAAGAATTCCCTACTCTTATTAATGCAGTTCCAATACCTGCTTCTGCTTTAATAACATCCGGATTCATAATTTCTAAATCACCTGTTAAAGTAACGTTTATCTCTTCTGAATAATCTGTGTTAATTGTTCCGTTTTCATCTACAGCAGCAATGTAGCAAAACACCACATCGTTAACTCCTGCTTGTGGTTGCTTTCCGCTTTCATCAATCCAAATTTTTAATTTAGTTGGTTTTTTAGCAGTTCTAACACTATCTTCAGATACTTTTTTTCCGTTGATAAAACCTACCGCTTTTAAAGTTCCCGCTTCAAAAGAAGGTACTTTAAATGTAAATGGAGGATGATTTAATTTGTCTGTATTTTTATTCTGATCTGGTTTTTGAGTCGCAATTAATTTATCATTCAAAAACAATTGAACCTCATCTGCATTAGCAAACACTCTTACATCTAAAGGCGATTTTTCATTCCAAAAAGTAGCCAACTTTAAGATATTTGCCTCGTCTGAATCTCTCTGACTTTGATAAAAATAATATCCGAATTTTGGCAATCTAAAAAGATCCATTACTCCAGAGTATTCAATATCTGGATGATATCCTCTGTTATAATCATACATTACCCAATAACTATCTGAAAATGCTACCGTGTGTAAATTATCATTATGCGATTCTTGTAAATTGAAAGCCATGTTTAACAATCTTTCCTCTCCATTAGCTCTAGATTGACGACTGCTTAGTTCTGCTCTCATAGAGTTTGGTAAATTATCTTGATTTAAACCTGCATTTTTAGAATGATATTCCCAATCTCCATACTCAGAAACAGAATATGGTTGTCCCTCTTTTAAAGGGTGTGGATGTAAAATTCTATGTTGGCGTGCTTGAAAATAAATATCATATACATCATCCATCCATCCACAAGAATACACATTCTCTCCAGGATATTCTGCATGCGTAATTCTATTTAATTCTGTCATAAAAGGAACTGTCATTTCTTTCGTTTCATTTAAAGAAACTTCCCAAGCCAAAACAGAAGGTCTGTTTCTATCTCTTCTAATTAATTCTGATGCAGATCTGTAGCAATACTCTCTAAAAGCATCGGTATCATTATAATATTGCCATCCCATAATTGCATCTACCACTACAATACCCAACTCGTCACAAGCATCTAAAAAAGCTGGAGATTGCGGGTAATGTGATAATCTGATATAATCGAATCCACCATCTTTAATCTTTTTAGCATCTCTATATTGTGCATTATCAGACAAAGCATATCCTATAAACGGATAATCTTGATGACGATTTACACCTCTTAAAAATGTTTTTACACCATTAATTTCTAATTGATTTTCTTTATCAAACGTAAAAACTCTAATTCCGAAATTTGTTACTTCTGCATCAATTTCATTCTCATCAATAAAAATCTTCGTTTCTAACTGATATAAATTAGGATCTTTAGGCGACCATAATTTTGCATCATTTAAAGTGAATAATTCTTTGATTTCTATATCACTTACTGCTGCTATTTTTTTGGTTGATGATTGTTCTTTTACCAAACTTCCATCATAAAAAATACTTTGAACAATTTTAACTTCTTTTTCTTCTTTTTCTTCGTTGATCACATGCGTTTTTACAGCAACTTCAGAAACAGCTTTAGAAACTTTCGGATAGGTAATAAAAATTCCACCCCCAGCAACTTTATTCGCCAAAACAGGATCTGAAATATATACTTTGTCAGAAAAATGCAACCAAGCATTTCTATACAAACCACCATACATATTAAAATCTAACCTTTTTAATGGTTTTGGTCCTGTAATATCGTTGTCTGTATTGTCTAATCTTACAGCAATTATGTTAGCATCTCCTTTTTCTACATAGTTTGTAATATCTACTTTTACAGGTAAATAACCTCCATGATGTTCTGAAACTAAAGTTCCGTTTATCCAAATTTTAGAAAAATTCATAGCTGCTTCCAATTCTAAAAACACTTTCTTTTTAGATGGATTTACAGGAACATTAAAACTTTTTCTGTACCATGCAATTCCTTGCCATTGGTCATTTACAACTTGTGGTTCTATGTTTGTGGTGTGTGGTAAGCTTACCGACTCCCAAGAAGTTGCATCGAAATTTGGTTGACTAAAAGAAGCATCTGAATCTGTGGTTTTAGCTAATTTGGTAAACTGCCAACCTTTATTAAAATTAACTTTTGCTTCATAATTAGCTTCTTCTTTACAAGAAGTTAAACTGATGGCAATGATCAGTAAAAATGAATATTTTAATGTGTTTATAAAATTGATCTTCATAGGTTTTGTTTTAATTTAAACGCAAAGTTCGCGAAGGTTTTTCAGTAAGAAAGTATACTTCTTTGTCTTATTTTTTTAATGATTTTTTATACAACTGGCTATACTTTTTATAACCAACTTCTACTCCATTTTGCATATCTTGATACGCTTTTGGGTGTTCTTTTCGAAACCATTTTACAAAAGGTTGTCCAGGAACATCAACCGGATTGTAAGTGTCACTTACCGGCGTCATTTCTTTATCAAACTGAACCGTTTCTGCTCTTAATTCTTCTAATACGTCTTTATATTTTTCGTTTGTAGCTAAATTATGTAGTTGAAATGGGTCTTCTTTTAAATTGTACAATTCTTCGTTTGGTTTTGTAGACTCAAAAAATGGTTTTTGGTTTTCATTCAATTTTCCTTCTTTGTACAATTTTCTCATAATATGTACTGCAGGTCTATAAAACTCTAAATACGCTTGTTCTGCATCATAAGAAACTTCTGGTTTGTCATTTCTAATATAAGACCAATCTCCAGAAGTTACAGCTCTTGATTTTTCTTCAATTTCATCCCATAAATCTCTTGCTCCATATACATATTTTCTATCAAAATTATTATTGAAAATTGGTTTCCCTGTCATGTAGTTTGGGACATCGATTCCTGCAAAATCTACAATTGAAGCAGTTATATCTGTTGCAGAAACTACCTCTTTTCTTACTTCTCCTCCTTTAAATTGTTTTGGGTAATAGATAATAAAAGGAATTCTTAAACCTGGATCTTGTAAATATCCTTTTCCTCTAATATTACAACGACCATTATCACCTATAAAAATAACAACAGTATTGTCTGCCATTCCCTTATCTTCCAATTCTTTAAAAATCATTCCCACTTCATTGTCCATGTACTCGATTTGGTCTAAATATTTAGCCCAATCTAAACGAATTGCAGCATCATCTGCCATATAAGGTGGCAATGTCAAGGTTTTTGGATCTACTGGATGTTCCGATTTTTCTCTTACTTCATCCCACCAATCTCCTCTATGTGTAACTACCAACTGAATTTGCGCAAAAAAGGGTTGGTCTTCTTTTTCGAAAGTATCATACTTATCAAACAAACCAAATTCTGTCTTTCCATCCCAATTACCAATTGGATCGTGTTTAAAGTTTACATCAATTTTTCTACCTTTTTTCATTACAGCATGATTACCTAAAATAGTAGTGTATCCTGCATCTTTTAATAATTTTGTAAATGGCTTAAACTGATTATCTAAAGGCACATCTCTGTTGCTTCTGTGATTGTGCGAATTGGTTTTTACTTGATGTGTACCAATCATCATTGCAGACCTACTTGGTGAGCAAATTGGGTTGGTTACAAAAGCATTATCAAAACGAATTCCTTGGTTTGCCATTTTGTTTAAATGAGGCGTTTTTACATTTGGCATTCCGTACGTTTCTAAATCTGTACTCATGTCTTCTGCCATGATCCAAATTATATTTGGACGCTCTTTTTTCACTTCAACTTGAGCAACTTTTTCTGTGTTTTTTTTACAGGCTGATATTGCAAGAATAATACAAGTAGTTAGTGTGATAAATTTAATTGATTTCATATATTTTATTATTTGTGTAATTGTTTAAAAGTTTAACTGTGTAATTGACTAGACTCGGTTAAACAATTTAACAATTACACGTTTACACATTTTTACATTATTTAAATACTCCTCCAGAATATGGAAAATGTGGATTTTTCACACTTTCTCTTTTTAGAATTTCATTTGCTTTTTCCACCAATTCTGGGTGTTGTTTAGAAACATCATTCTTTTCATATAAATCTACAGATAAATCATATAATTCTGTGTGGTAATTATCGCCCATTCTTACTGCTTTCCAATTTCCAAAACGAGTAGCTTGTTTAAATCCTTTTACACTTCTTCCTTCCTGAATTTCGAAATACAGAAAATCATGTTTTTGTTGATTTCCTTGGTCTAATAATTCTGGTAAAATAGAAATTCCGTCTGTTTTGTTAGGTGATGTTGTTTCTGCAACTTCTGCAAATGTTGGCATGATATCATAAAAAGTTGCTGGATGATTTGTTGTTGTTCCCTCTGCTATTTTATTTTTCCAATAAGCAAACATTGGCACTCTTACTCCGCCTTCATACACATCTCTTTTATATCCTTTTAAATCTCCAGAACTATTAAAGAATTTATAATCATGATGATTTTCACCTGTCGGACCATTATCACTAGAAAAAACAATTAAGGTATTTTCTAATTCACCACTTGCTTTTAATTTATAAAACAATCTTTTAACTTGTGCATCCAACATGGTAATTCTAGCTGCGTGTCTTCTTTCTATTTCTGGCCATTCTTCTATTCTATCGGCATACAAATCTGTTTCACTTAAAAACAACTCATGTGCATGCGGTGTTCTATAAGACATGTATAAGAAAAAAGGTTTCTCATTCGATTTTTTATCTAAATAATCTAACGCAAAATTTGTTCTAAACTCATCTAAACATTTGTGTTTATTATAATTATAAAAAATAGAATCTTGATTGTTGTTTACCCAATGTACACGTTCATCAATCTCTCTTCCATTAACATCTTTTCCCCATTGTTCTTGCACGGCATAATCAAAACCACGTCCTTTTGCCCAGGTAGAAGTATCTTCTGGCACACCTAAATGCCACTTACCAATCATTGCTGTTTGATACCCTGTATTTTGCAACATTTCTCCGATTGTTTTTTCTGATTTCTTTAAAGCAATTCTATCCCACTTTCCATTAATATCTCCTTTATTTCCTCGAATATTAACATGACCAGTATGCAAACCAGTCATTAAAACAGCTCTAGAAGGTGAACAAACAGAAGTACCTGCATAAAAATCTGTAAATCGTTTTCCTACAGAAGCCAAAGAATCTAAAAAAGGGGTTCTAATTTCTTTTTGTCCGAAAGAACCTAATTCTCCATAGCCCAAATCATCTGTTAAAAGAAAAATAATATTTGGTTTTATTCCTTTATAACTTTCTTTAGAATTTACCGTATCCTCTTTTTTTTCTAAATTATTACAACTTGTAAATACACATAAGCATACCAAAAAAACGGTTACATATTTTAATAACTTCATAAATATTCTTTTCGTGTTAAATATTACTTTATGATTTCTATGTAAAATTGAACAAAAAAAGAAACACATTTGTTTTTGCAGATGCAGAAAATGTATTTTAGCGTAAATTAAGTACTATAAACTAGGTTTTTAGACTCTTATTTATCTTCTTTTTACCACTATTTATCTTAAAAGTATAACTTAACACCACGTAACGTCCTAGGCTTTGCAAATTGGTTTCTTCAAAATAATTTAAAGTACTTCTTCTATAAACATCTATATTTTTATCTAAAAGATCTATTAAAACCAATTTAATAATATTATTTTTAGGTGTTAAAGCGTATGATATTGCAGCATTCCAAATAGGTATTTCTTGTTGTATTAAAAACTTATTATCTGTATACACCAAATAATCGAATTGTGTGTTTACGTTTAATCTTTTAGAAAAATCGAAATCTACCATACCAAAATATTTTTGGGTGGTAAATTTTCTATCTAAATTATTCTCTATAGAAAAACTAGTATTATTAACAACGTACGTTGCACCTGCTTTTAAATCTACTTTTCTTTTACTATTATTTTGAAGGATTAAACTTGTTAAATAATCTTTAGAAACCACATTATTTAATTCATAATTCACAATTGAATTTGCAGCATTATTAGAAAATTTATTTTTAAGACTCAACCTTACTCCTAAACTATTTATTTTTTTAGTAATGTTTAACAAGGCATTAAAACGAATCTTTTCACCACTATTTTGATAACTAATTGTTCTAATATATTCATCATCTATAGTTACATTTCTAATAATTGCATCCGTAGAATTTGAATACTGAATTTTACCATTAAAATTAAATGACGAATTAAAATCATACACATTTGCTGTGGCAGATATGGAGTTTGTTTTTTCGTTTTTTAAATCTGGGTTTCCTGTATTAATTGCATACGGATTTATATCATTATAAAACGGATTTGCTTGATTTGCTCTTGGTGCTTTTATATATTTTCGATATGTAAATCTAAATTTCTGACCTCTTTTAGGTTTGTATTGAAAAAATAAAGATGGGTTTAGATAGAATTTTTCTCTGATAAATTGAATTTTATCAACTTCTCCAAAACTTCGATGTAATGTTTGTAGCTCTAAACCTGTAGATATATTTAAAACAGATTTATTATAGCTATGAGAAAATTTTGTTTTAAAACTATTTTCAGAATATTTGTAATAATATTCTATGGCGTCTTCTACTGTAGTGGTTTTTATTGTCTTTCTATTTTGATTGGTATTTTCTGTTCCTGTTAAAATTTCTGAAGATGCTTCTGTATTAAAATAATGATTTCCTCCTAAAGGCTCTGTATATTTTACTTTCACCAAAATATCTGCAGAACTCAAATCTTCGTCTCTTAAAATTTCAAAATTTGTGGTAGACGGATTCGTTTTATTAAGGTTTCTTTCAATAAATGTATTCTGATTATTATTTTTAGTATAATTGTTAATTACAGCTTTAAAACTTGTGCTGTAACTTCTTCCCTTTTTTGGTAATTTACGGTAAAAATCTACATTTAGATTTCCATATTTTTTAAGATTTGAATTTGATGATGTATTGGTATTTGTTGTCACCAACTCATCCATTGTGTCAAAAAATAAACCATCTCTAATTAAATCAGAATTTATCTTGTCTAAAAAAAACTTTCCTTTAATACGTAAACTACTTGTTTTATTTGCTTTATTCTCATAATTAAAGTTCAAATTATGATTATCTGAAATATTCAAATACTTGTTTTTAGAACTATAGTTAAAGTTATTGGTATTAGAAAAGAACACTCTTTTTGTATCTGAAACACCATTATTTTCAGAAAGGTTATAAAAATAATCTACGTTAAAAGATTCCTTTTTTCGAAGTTCTTTTCCGTAATTAATACCTGTAACTACCGTTTTTAAAAAGCCACTTAAACTTTTTTGAGGATTTATAAAATCGTCTTCAGAATCATCACTAGAATCATCTGCAATACCATCTGCATTTTCTAAAAACCCTTGAATATTAGAACCCGTAACATTAATATTATTAAACTTACCAATTACAGACAATTGCGATTTAGAATTAAATTGATTGTAATTTAGATTGCTAAAATATCGGTTATCTAAACCTAAACCCGCTGCAACCTTACCAAAACCTCTATTTTTTTTCGACTTTTTTAATGTAAAATTAATAACAACTTCTTTATTACCATCATTAATACCTGTTAACTCTGCTTCATCACTATTTTTGTCGATTATCTCAATTTTGGCAATTGCATCCGCAGAAATATTTTTTAAAAAGATGGATGGATCTCCTCCAAAAAATTCTTTTCCATCAACAAAAATCTTAGTAACCGTAGTTCCTTGCGCAATAATTTTGCCTTCTTCCATTTCAATACCTGGAAGCTTATTTAATAAACCATCAATATTGTCATCAAAATTAACTTTAAAAGAATTGGCGTTAAAACTAACTGTATCTTTTTTAATTTGAATAGGAACAACCGCCGTAATAACAATTTCATCTAATTGACCAATGTCTTCTTTTAAAATAATGTTTTTTAAATCGATTAACTTTTTGTTGTAAATCAGTTTTTTAGAAAACGTTTTAAAACCCAATAAATCTAATTGTAAAACAATGGTATCTTTCGGAATATCATTTAGTAAAAACATTCCTTTTTCATCTGTGGTTGTATAACTTAAAAAGGTATTGTCTTTAGGGCTTAATAATGCTACAGACACCATTTCTAAAGGAACATTTGTTTCATCTGTAATTACACCTTTTATACCTGATGATTGACTCTGAATACTTATTGAAAAACAAAATAGGAACATTAACAATGCTCCTATTTTAAAATTTATTTTGGTTGAAAACATATTTTTTAGACTATTTGAAGACCTAATGGTTTAATTAAAAGGAAAAAATTCTGATGTAGTTCTTGAACTTAACATTAATCCTTTTAACTCTACAACAATTTTTGGGTGTAAACTTGCAATATTTGTAGTTTCAGAAACATCTTTAGATAAATCATATAATTCAAAAGCACCTTTTTTATCGCCTTTTAAATTCATCTTATTCCAAACACCTTTCCAATTTCCTTTTCTAATTGCTTTTCTACCGCCTCTTATATTAAACTCCCAATATAAATGCGCATGTTCTTCTTGATTCTTTTTATTTAATAACGTTGGCAAAAAAGAAATACCATCAATTTCTTTCGGGTTTTTAGTATTCGTAATTTCTGTAATTGTAGGTAAAACATCCCAAAAAGTAGAAACGTGGTCTGTTACACTTCCTGCAGCAATTTTAGTTGGCCAAACAGCTATAAATGGTGCTCTAATTCCGCCTTCATATAAATCTCTTTTGTAACCTCTAAACTTACTATTACTGTCAAAAAAATCGGGATTCGTTCCTCCTTCAGGAGATGGACCATTATCACTAGCAAACATTATAATAGTGTTATTTGTAAGCCCTAATTCTTCTATTTTTGCTATAATTTCACCAACATAGGCATCTATTCTTGTTACCATAGAAGCATAGGTTGCTTTTGGTTTATCACAAGGTGAATATTCATAAGTAACAATATTTGGACCATAATCTGAAGTATATTTATTGTCTGCGGTATAAGGTGTTTCTTTAAATTTACCATCATACATTTTAAAAATAGAATCGTTTGGAGAAATAAGTTCTACATGTGGCAGTACTAAAGGAATATATGCAAAAAACGGTTTGTCTTTATTATCTTCTAAAAACTGAAGTCTGTGGTCTCTAATTTTATCTGGAGAATACGTAACTTTATGTGTCCAATCATTCCCCTCTAAAGAATCTATTTTTTGATTGTGATTTAAATAAGGAGGATAATAACGATGCGCTAACTTTTGATCATTATAACCATAAAACTCATCAAAACCTTGATTGTTTGGATCTCCTTCTCCAAAACCTAATCCCCATTTACCAAACATACCAGTTACATACCCTGCTTCTTTTAAAATTTCTGCAATGGTTACCGAGTTTTTTGGCAAGGGAACTTGACCTTCTTCGTCTTCTACCAACTGTCTATTTCCTCTAATTGGCGTATGTCCTGTATGTTGACCTGTCATTAAAGTTGAACGAGAAGGTGCACAAACTGCAGAACCACTATAGTGCTGGGTAAATTTCATTCCTCGCGTCGCTAAAAGGTCTAGGTTTGGTGTATGAATTTTTGTTTGACCATAAGATCCTAAATCTCCAATACCCATATCATCTGCCAAAATATAAATGATATTTGGTTGCTTCTGTTTTACCAAAACTTTCTTACTCTCTTTTTCTTGTGCACAAGAAATTGCAATTGTAAAAACAAAGGCACCCCATAAAATTAATTTAATCTTCATAATTTAAACCGTTTAATTGGTGTTTTTTCATTTATAGACATTATTGTCCGATAAAAGACATAAGACCGCTTCACTTTTAAAATCAAGAACCAAGACTTGACTCTAACTCCGTAACAAAGAGATGTAACTTAAATTAGTCTGCCTTTTCTCAAAAATTTTACTTTAAAAAAGCAAGGGGATCATCAAAAAACACGTAAAACCACTTATTTTTAAAAGATTTATCAAAATAAAACAATCGGACACTAATGATTTATAGATTAAAAAAGAAAAGACATTTAACAACTCTAGGAGATATTAAATGTCTTTCTAATTGTTATTAATAAAAACTATTACAAAAGTTTAATACAACTTTTAAATTATCTAAATTGTACTTCTTTAACTCCATTTGTAAAATCGACACCTCTTAACTTCACAAAAACAGCTTTCATTTCTGCTAATTTTTCTGGATTAGATTCAGCTAAATTATTTTGTTGTCCTTTGTCTTCTTTTACATTATAAAGCTGCTCATAAGGAAAGTTACCAACTTCGATACCTACTTTTTCTCTAAAGTTTTTTCCTTTATAATCTGGTATATATACCCAATCTCCACGTCTTAAAGCTGTTTTTCCTGTAGCTTCAATTACTAAGTTATCTCTTCCTGTATCACTTTTACCTAACAAGGTGTTTAATATATCTTTACTATCTGTAGTCATTTCTGCAGTACCTGTTAAGTTTGCAAGAGAAGCTAATAAATCCATCTGACAAACAATAGCATCTGAAACTGCAGGTTGTATTTTCCCTTTCCAATACGTAATAAAAGGAACTCTTGTACCTGCTTCAAAAATACTGTATTTACCACCTCTAAATCCTCCTTTAGGATCGTGTTTCCCTAATTTTTCTACGGCATCATCATAATAACCATCATTTAAAACAGGGCCATTATCACTAGAAAAAACAACTAATGTATTTTCTAAAATTCCTTCTTCTTTTAAAGTATTCATAAATTCTCCAATCACCCAATCTGCTTCTAGAATTACATCTCCTCTTGGTCCCATTCCAGATTTACCTACAAACCTTGGATGTGGCGTTCTTGGCACATGTGGCTGTTGCATTGCATAATATAAAAAGAAAGGTTTGTCTTTATGTGTTTTAACATAATTCTGTGCCTTTGTTAAAAAATGATCTGCCATGTCTGTATCTGTCCATTTTGCAGCATCACCACCTTTCATAAACCCTATTCTTGGAATTCCGTTTACAATACTATTGTTATGACCATGATGCCATTTCATCGTTGTCATTTCTGGATTAGAAATTGCCGTTGGTTCTCCTTCAAAATTCTCTTTATAACTTATTTCAATAGGATCATTTTTATCTAAACCAACAACATTTCCATCTTTTATGTATACGGTAGGAACTCTATCCTGCGTAGCAGCCATAATATATGAACTTTCAAAACCAACTTCATTTGGACCTGGAGAAACTCTTTCGTTCCAATTTACAATTCCGGTTCCTAAACCTAAGTGCCATTTACCAACAATTGCTGTTTGGTACCCTTGTTTCTTCAACATTTTTGGTAAGGTTTGTTGCTCTGTAGTAATTAACAAAGGCGCTGTTCCTGGTAAAATTTTAGCATCTTTATTTCGCCAAGGATACACACCTGTTAATAAAGCATACCTACTTGGTGTACACGTTGCCGAAGAAGCATACCCATTTGTAAATTTAATTCCGCCAGACGCTAATGCATCTATATTTGGCGTTTGTAGTTCTGTAGCTCCGTAGGCACTAATATCTCCATAGCCTAAATCATCTAAATAGATAACTACAATATTTGGTTTCTGTTCAGTCTTTTTTACTTCTTTTTTCTCTGGTTGATTTTTACACCCAATTGCAAAAACGAAAGTAAAAACTAATAAAAAATTTAATTTAACGATTCTCATTATCTTGTTTTTATATATTATCCTTTGTACATAAAAGTTATTCATTGGAAAAAAATACTCCCATCTCAAATTGAAATGGGAATATCATTCTATTTTAAATTATCTAGGTTCGATAATTAATAAATCAAAATTATCTAACCATAGTTTTTGAACGATAGCATCATCTTGACCTGTATTTTCGATATTAAGATCGAATCTACCAGAATTAATACCTCCTAAAGTTATTTCTGGTAACGTAAGTTTTACCCATTTCCCTTTTTCTGTTGCTGAAATATCAAAATTAAAAGTTGCATCAGAATCTGCATTAAAAGAAAACTGAATAGAACTCATAACAGTAGAATTTTCGATATAAACCCAAACAGAAGGAATATATGTACCTGCAGTTACAGGGCTTAAAGTTGTAAAACCAGCTCCTTGTAATCTTGCAATTGCAGGAATTCCGCTAGCTGTAGTTTCGAACTTCATAGAACTATTACCTTGATAAGACATAGCATCATCTCTCCAATAATATAATGGGCCACCTTCATTATTTTTGTTATGTTGTGCAAAATACCCTTCTGTATTTGCTTTTTTAAATTGATTACCAGAACCACCCCATTCTTGTTCATAGCCCGTATAACCTGGTATATTCATAGCTCCTTCAAAATACATAACAACTTTTTTGTTCTCGAAGCTTTCTAAAACTCTAGAATCTACAGATTGTATATCGCCCGAAGTATAAGCAACAGTAACCACATCACTGTTATAAATTGGTGCTGCTAATGTTATATCTATCTGCGTTGCATCTTCACTATTAATTGCAACTGATTGCACCGCAATATTTTGATTGAAACCTGCTGTTGTATTTGCTACATTTACAGTAAAATTATCTTTTTCTGATGTAGCTAAAACACCTATTTCTCCTGTAAGTTTAAAAGAAATAACTTCTGATGCATCTTCTTTTAAACCTCCATTAAGAACAAAAGGTTTTGTAGATGGAATTACTTTAATTTTTAAAGGAATTAATTTTATTACTTCTCCTTTTGGTTTTGGTTCTTTTCTGCTAGAAGTAATGTCTCCAGCAACAAAATCTCCTAAACTATTATATAAAACATCTACAGAATCTGCACTGCTTTTATCTTTATCTCCTCCTTTAAATGTCCATGTTCTAGCGTCTGGTTCTCCTGAAGTAGTCATATCTACATACGTAAGTTGTTCACCGGCTTCTATGCTTACTGTTTTCCATGAAGCAACATCAGCAATACTTGGCATATCTTCTTCACCAATACTTAATACAACTTCTGTACCTTTAAGCACCTGAAATACTGGTTTTAAATCATCATAAACATTAACCGTAAATATTTTATCAACCAACCAAGTACCATCTGCTTGTTTTACAGACTCAGTTACAGAATCTTTAAAAACATTTTTAAGTGCAATTTCTTTAATTCCTGGTGTATTAAACAGCACATTTATTTGCTGATCTTCTAAACTTGTTGGCCCAGTAGCTTCTATAAAATCTGAATAGATTGAATTATCCGAAGAAAACTCTTTAGACAAAGAACTAGTACCCTCTGGTATACTCCAGCTATGGCTTACCGCATTCGCAGAAACATCATATAATCCTATAAACTGATTAAGTGCCACTACATAATCTCCTGTAGTAGTATTTTGTGTTGCTATCCAAGTAAAACTAGAGAAATCTCCATAAGGTGCATCATATTCATTTTCACTACATCCAAATGCTGACAGTATCAACATTAATATAATTCCTATTTTTTTCATTTTTTTCATTTTAGATTAGTTAGAAATTTTTGGATTATTTATGGTTTCACTTGCAGGATACGGTAAATACCCATCTGTATAAAATTCTGCTGCTGCTAAAAATTCTGGTACTATTTGAAAATCGGTTTCAACTGTACTGACACCTTCCCTTACCAAACTAGCTGTTCTTGTTCCTGTTCCTGTAGCTTCTTCGTTTAAATACTCATAATCCGTAGCATAAAAATTTCTTTCACTTAATGCCGTGTAACGCTCTTTAGCAATTCCCCATCTACGTAAATCAATATTTCTTGTAGAAAAACCTTCTACACATAATTCCATAGGATATTCAAATAATTGTAAACGTGTTCTTACTTCTTCTTGTGAATCATACGCTGCACCTTCTAAGGCTAAAAGTCCCCAACGTTTACGTACTGCATTGGTATATGACAAAGCACCAGCAATATCTCCCGTTTCATTTAAACATTCTGCCATCATTAAATAAACACCAGACAAACGGTTTAAAACAACATTTTTACCAGATTGCCAACTATTAACACCTAATGTATTTTCATCATTAGTAATATCATGATTGGTGTACTTTTTAAAATAACCATATTTACCTGAGGTCTTAAAATTTTGTAAAATAGCAGCAGATGGTGATTGATAATACTCTGTATCTTCATCATTTACAACAGCAAGCATAGCAGAATTTCTTAAAGAAACTTTTCTTAGCCTTACAACACCTGCTCTATCTGTTACCGTATTTCTTGGATCAGTAGGATCCATTTCATCACTAGCATAAGCATGAATTAACCATGCTGCAGCTGTAAAAGTTTCTAAATTACTTGACCCACCACCACTTCTTGGCGCTGAATATCTTGCACTTCTTGTTATAAAATCGTCTTCATTAAAAGAATTATCTTCTGCTTTATGCATACTATAATTAATTTCAAAAATAGATTCTGAGTTAAAATCACCTGCTTTTGTAAATAGGATACTTGCATCTTGTACTAAAGCGTATCCGTAATCTTTCTTTTTATTATTAATAATATCATCAAAATAATCTTTGGCTACGGCATAATCTCCTTCATACAAATAACTCATTCCTAAAATAGTACCGGCTGCACCTGCATCTACTTTTGTTTTTGGCAACATTTGTCCAGGTAAATTGGTATAAGCATATTCTAAATCTTTTCTAAAAAAAGCGATTACTTCTGCAGATTCTGATGCTGCTTTTGCAAAATCGGCAGGTTTTACCGGATTTACATCTCTAATAATAATTTTTCCTTGTTTAAAAACTGAATGCAAATAGAAATGTGCTAAGCCTCTAAAAAAACGTGCTTGTCCCATTTGTAAAGTCCATTTTTCTTGACTTTTTAAATCATCAGTCATCCCATTTAAACCTTCTATTACTTGATTTGCTCTAAAAATAACTTGATACAAAGCGTTCCATCTTAATTGCACTTCATTTGTATCTTCATTTATTTTTTGTTCGTACCAATTCTTAGCAAAAAGAGATACATCTTGACCATCTGCTGGAGACCTGTCATTAAAACGACCACCAGGATATCCTTCATCTGATCTCCAGGATTCTACACGTGCATTTACGATATACTCATTTAACATGGCACCATACACCGAAATTAAATTAGTTTCAGATTCTTCTAAAGTAGACCAATAAATGTCTGCAGATATTTCATTCGGATTCACTTCTTCTAAATAAGAATCACATGAAAATAATGTTAAAAACATTACCGTTAAAGAAATTGTTTTAGCTATATATGTTTTCATTTTGTGTGTTTTTAAAAATTAATATTTAAACCGAAACTATATATTGCTGCAAGCGGATATCTTGAGTTATCTATACCTCTTCTGGCAACATTGTTAGAGCCAACTTCTGGGTCATAACCAGAATATTTTGTAAACGTAAGTGCATTTTGTGCTGTAAGATAAAATCTAAATTTATCTAGACCAATTTTAGAAGTAACCTCTTCAGATAGCGTATACCCTAATGAGATTTGCTTCAACCTTAAATAATCTCCATTTTCTAACCAGTAATCTGTAAGTCCAGAATAATTATAATGATCAGAAGCATCACCTCTAAAGATTGGTATTTGAGAAGTTGGGTTGTTTGGTGTCCACATATTCTTTAAATCTTGATGACGCTCATAATTATAAGAAGCTGCTTTATTACCATTTAATACTTCTGCACCAACGGTACCATACCAATTCATAGATAAATCGAAACTTTTATAATTCCAGTTTAAATTAAGACCATATTCAAAATCTGGCAATCCACTACCTTTATAAACCCTATCAGAATTGTTTATTTTCCCATCATTGTTAGTATCAACATAAATTAAGTCTCCTTTTTCTGCATCTTCTCTTCCTTCTAAAGATCTATATGCTGCAAGCTGTTCATCCGTTTGTACCACACCGTTGGTTTCATATAAAAAGAAAGAACCAGCCTCACGACCAACTGCAATAAATGACACTGTAGATTCGGTTGTTTCATTTACCAATCTTACACCATTATTAGGCACAATAGTAACGCCATCTTGCATTTTTGTAATCTTGTTGCTATTGGTTGTAAAAGTAGCTCCCAATCTTAAATTACTTTCACCAACTTTTCCTCTATAGTTTGTAGCAAATTCAAACCCTTTGTTTTCCATATCTCCAATATTTAAAACTAAAATATTATCATAATATGCACCTGCAGAACCAGGTAATGTTACAGGGAATAACATGTCTCTTTTTTTAGTATTGTAGTAATCTGCAGTAACTGTAATTTTATTTCTTAAAAAAGAAAGATCTACACCAACGTTATTAGATACAGAAGTTTCCCATTTTACATCTGCATTTGCATAAGATATAATTGATGTTCCAAATTCTTCTCCACTATCTCCTTCATCAAAAACATAATCTCCAAAAGGAGCAATTGTACTCGCATATTCATAATCTGCAAAACTATCGTTACCAACAGTACCATGACTTAACCTTACTTTAAGACTATTAACTGTAGCTTTTATTGGTTCCCAAAAATCTTCATCAGAAACATTCCATGCTGCAGAAATAGAAGGGAAAGTACCCCATCTATATTCAGATCCAAACCTAGAAGAACCATCGTATCTTGCCAATGCAGAAACTAAATACTTTCCTTTATAATTATACTGCAACCTTCCAATAGTACCTACCGTTTTTTTATTGTAATTATCAGTAGTTCCAGAAATATCTGGATTATAACCACTGTTTACTAATTGGTTTATAGTACCGCCATCTAACACCAATAAATTATTATTAGAAACTCCCTGAATAGAAGCGTCAAAGGATTGATGATTATCTTCCTCTAAAGCCAATGCTACTGTAGCTCCAATACTATGATTACCAAATTTCTTTTTATAATTTAAGCTGGCATCCCAACTAAACTTATTCGTTCTAGAAGCAATGGCAATGACTCCACTTCTTGTGTCATCAGTTATTACTTCATCATTTTCTAAATCATATAAAGAAAAACTTGGTTTAAAAATATTTCTGATATCATTCGTAACAGAAACCCCTACTCGTGTAATAAAGTCTAACGATTCTGATAATTTTCTATTTACACTTAAACTTGCATTGATACGATCTCTATTACTATTATCTAATTGTCTAAGCGCCTGATTTAAGGCTACAGAAGGAGTTCTAACACCACCAATTGCGCTACCATCTACAGATTCTTCATCAGGATCTATTGCTGGGTAATATGGTTTATATCTACCTGCTTGCACAATTAGACCTGCACTAGACCTTCTCCTTTTTTCGATGGTAAAAGATAAACTTCCATCTATTTTCCAATTATCTGTATTATACGTTGTACTTGCTCTACCGTTGTATCTTTTAAAGTTTGAATTTACAATAGAACCATCTTGATCAAATAAACTACCTACAACATTATATGTAAATTTTTCTGCACCACCAGAAACACTAAAATCATAATTTTTAACCTCTGCATATCTATTTAATACATAGTCATCAAATTTATTATCATTATTAATCCATTCTGGGTAACGCGCAACAATATGATCAAAACTAATGGCAGTATATGCATTTCTATTTACTTCATAAAACAATTGTCCTTCTGTATTCATTAAAGGGGTTGCCTCATCTCCAACAGTCTGTAAACCAAAAGTATAATTAAAACCAACATTCATTTGCCCTGCTTTTCCTTGTTTGGTAGTTATTAAAATAACCCCCGCAGCTCCTCTTGCACCATATATAGCTGTAGATGCAGCATCTTTTAAAATATCGATACTTTCAATTTCATTAGGACTTAATCCTGGATCACCAATTTGAGGAATACCATTTACAACAAATAATGGTGTATTTGAACCAATTAATGAAGTTACCCCTCTAATTTGAATATTTGCTGCTTCACCTGGTTCTCCTGAACTAGCTGTAACATTTACACCTGCAACTTGCCCTTGTAATGCAGAGGCAACATCTGGTGTTACAAACTTATCTATATCTCCAGTAACCACTCTATTTACAGCTCCCGTTAATTCTTTTTTCTTAACAGTTCCGTAACCAACCACCACAATTTCTTCTAAAGATTCTGTATCTGAATCTAAAGAAATATTTAATTGTGTTTTTGTAATTTCTACCTCTTTATTCTGCATGCCTAAATAAGCAAACACTAAAGTTTCTCCTATTTTAGCTTTAATAGTAAAATTACCATCAAAATCTGTACTTACACCTCTCTTTGTACCTTTAACGACCACAGAAACTCCCGGTAAAGGAGTATTATCTGCACTATCTGTTACAGTACCATTTATTGTAGTTCTTTGTGCACTGGCATCAAAACTACAGAACAATATAGCAAATAAGCTTAGTAGGCTATATGCTAATATTTTGTTTTTTAATAAAAAGTTTAATTTCATGGGTTGATTTTTATTCGTTTTTATTCAAATTAGTTTTTTGTCTTTTTACTATTGTTATTTATCATAATTATTGAGAAGAGTTTAGGAAACAGCTTCAACCTAATTTAAAATAACATATAAAAAAAAAGATCATCTAACTAGTAATTATTCTGTTCTAGAACACCTTCAGACAACGTAACTTGATCTAAAGGTATTGGCATTACCTCATGCTTGCCTTCTACAAACCCATAAGGACTTAATAAAGCTTCTGCTCTACCAGTTCTTACTAAATCGTGAAAACGAAAACCTTCTCCAGCCAACTCTACACGTCTTTCATGATAAATAGCATCTAATAAAGGTTGACCTGATAATGTACCTAGTAAATCTGGAACTACAGTAGGTAAAGCAGTACCTCTTGCTCTAGTTCTAACTTTGTTAACATACTTAATTGCCTCTGCAGGGTTTGTGCTATAAATAGCTTCTGCATACATTAAATACGCATCTGCAAGTCTAATAATACGAACATTATTAGAGCTATTTTTACTTCTACTTGTTGTTGGTATTTCATATTTAGTATAAGGAGCCCAAGCATATTTTCTTACATACCAATCGGTACCGTAAGTAGCATCACTAAAATATAAAGTAGCATCTAATCTAGGATCGTTTGCCTCATACTCATTTCTTAAACCATCTCTTGCTTGCACAAAACCACCTCCTTTATTACTGTTTGGACTTACACGTTGCGGTATTCCACTACCTGATGCAGTTGCATCTGAAAGAAAGCTAATTTCAAAAAGAGAACCAGAATTCCACTCTCCTTCTGGTTCAAAAATAGTAGAATAATCTGGTGTTAATTCAAAACCTAAAGCAAATAGTTGATTTCCGTACGTTTCTACTTGGCTCATTTTATTTTGATATAAAGAAACTCTCATCATCATTCCTAAAGCAGCTCCTTTATCTGCACGACCTGTATAATCAGAACCTTGACTTAATCTTGAAGGTAAATCTGCTATTGCAATTTTTAAATCATCTTCAATAAAAGTGTAAGAAGCTTCTTTTGTTGCTCTTGGTACATTATACTCTCCAATACCTAAAGGTCTATCTATAATTGGTACTCCTCCAAAAGAATTTACTAAGTTTAGATAATAGAAAGCACGTAAAAAATGAGCTTCTGCTAAAATTTCCTTTTTCCTTTCAGTATCATCAAAAGTAATATTGGGCACATTTTCAATCACCAAATTTGCATATAAAATACCTTTATAGCTCACTTTCCATAGTTCAGCCATTATAGGGTTTGTTGTAGAAATTGCCCATTTATCTCTTTCAAATAATGGTGCATTATTTTCGGCAGTACGTCCTCCTTTAATAAAGTCGTCTGTACCTATTTCTCCAAAAACCATATCGGTTCCCATTACTGCCCAAAAATTAGTACCGTACAATTCTCTTAAAGAGGAGTATGTTGCTATTAAAGCTTGCTCTGCTTGTACTGGATTGGTATAGAAATCTTCTAAAACAGGTTCTCCAAAAGATTTAGAATCTAAGTTGTCTGAACAAGAAACCATTGTAATTATTACAACTAGTAAACTGTACTTTATATATGTCTTAATATTATTATATAATTTCATAATGAATGCTTTTTAAAAGTTAATATCTAGTCCTAAAGAAAATGATCTTGTAGATGGGTATCTACCTCTGTCAATTCCTATATCTAAAGATGTTCTACTACCATCGTTTTGAGTTTCATCTACACCCAGTTCTGGATCTAACCCACTATAGTCTGTTATGGTAAATAAATTTTGACCCGCTACATAAATTCTAGCTTTTGAAAAAAATGTTTTACTTAAAACGTCTTTTGAAAAATTATACCCTATTTGTACATTTTTAAGTCTTAAGTAAGATCCATCTTCAACAAATCTACTAGACTGCTTGCTGTTATTAGCAAACCCATCAAATGTAGCTCTAGGTATAGAATTAGTAGTACCTTCTCCAGTCCATCTTCCTAAATATTCAGTATTTAGATTAGAGTCTAACTTTCCATCAAGCAAATATGAGGTAGCATTAAAAATTTTATTCCCTTGTACTCCTTGAAAAAACATTGTCATATCAAATTGCTTATATGTCATATCAAGATTAATTCCGTAAGTAAAATCTGGTAATGGAGAACCTATAAAAGTTCTATCATCATCGTTAATTGAACCATCCTCATTTAAATCTTTGTACCTAACATCTCCTGGTTTATTTCCATTTAAACTAGCATTGTTGTCTATTTCATCTTGATTTTGAAAAATTCCAATTGCTTCTAATCCGTAAAAAGAAGCGATAGGTCTACCTGCTTCAGTTCTACTAATACCAGTATAACCGTTACCAGTAGCTCCTGTGCTAATAACACTCCCTTTTGTTGCTAAACTAAGTACTGTATTGTCTATAAAAGCAATATTACCTCCCACACTAAAGAAAAAATCATTCATTCTTTTCTTATAATTTAATGAGAATTCTAGTCCTTTATTTTCAATCTCTCCTGCATTTATTGTTGGAGGTGATTGATAACCAGAAGTCTGTAAAATTGGAGATTCTAACAACATATTAGAAGTTGTTTTTATAAAATAATCTGCCGTAAATGTAAGTGCATTATGTAACAAACCTAAATCTAAACCTACGTTTGAAGTAGTTGTTGTTTCCCATTTTAAATCTGGATTACCAGGGCTTAATGGCGCTAAACCAACTACCGTTGTTTCATCATTACCTAATAAATAATTTTCACTAGTGCTTAACGTACTAAATATTGCAGAATTAGGGATGTTTTGGTTTCCTGTTTCTCCCCAACCAACACGGAATTTGAATTGATTAATGACATCAATATTATAAAACTTTTCATTATGAATATTCCATGCTAAGGCTAGAGATGGAAATTGAGCAAATCTATTGTTGTCTCCAAATCTAGAAGAACCATCAATCCTATAAGTACCTGTAAATAAATATCGATCATCATAATTATAATTTAGTCTACCAAAATAAGACAATAATGATGAGCTAGAAATAGTACCATTATTTGTTGATGAATCTATAGCTCCTGAACCCAATGTAGGATTCTCGATTCCCTCTGGAATTGCACTTCTACTCGCTAAAACATTATTAAAATCTAATTGTTGAGTTTCATGTCCTAACAAGGCGCTAATACTATGCTTTTCTTTAATTGTAGTATTATAGCTTAACGTATTAGACCAAACACTTACTCTATTCTCTGATCTTAATAAACTATAAATATTTTCTGGTCTATTTTGTTCTGCCGAGATGAAGTATTCAGATTGAAAGTTGTCCATCTTTCTGTTATTAACTTCTAAACCATAATTAGATTTAAACTTTAAACCTTTCATAAGATCAGCCTCTACAAAAACGTTTCCTAAAAAACTTTCTTTTGTTAAAGGTGTTTGTTCATACAATGTTAAACCCACAGGGTTTCTAATCTCTGTAGAATATAAAGGTCTTGCAGGTGAACCATCTGTATTGTAAATTGGAGAGACTGGGTCTACAACAAATCCAATAAAAGCTGTTTTATTATTAGAATTCCCCCCAAAAGAAGCTACAGCATTAGAGCTTGATTTTGAATACTGTATATTTTGCCCTACTCTAATTTGAGGTTTTATTTGATACGTACTATTTACTCTAAAGTTTGTTCTATCAAAAGACGTATTGCTTACAATTCCTTTCTGTTTTAATTTACCAAAAGAAACATAATAAGATGTTTTTTCTCCTCCACCAGATAAAGATAATTGATGGCTTACAATAGTACCTGTTCTATAAACAGCATCTTTCCAATTATAAGACTCTAATGATGATGGATCTGCAAAAGCAGCTTCTGGAGTAGCTCCATCATTTACTTTTCCTTCGTTGTAAAGAGTTGCCCATTGCTCTGCATTCATCACGTCTAGATTATCAATTCTATTTTCAATACCTGTGTAGGTTTTGTAAGAAATCGTAGATCTATTTTTACTTCCTACCTTTGTAGTAATTAACACTACTCCGTTAGCACCTCTAGAACCATAAATAGCAGTTGCTGATGCATCTTTTAATACTTGAACCGTTTCTGCATCATCCATATTTACATTGGTAATGTCATTAACAGGCACTCCATCTACAATATATAATGGGTCTGCATTATTAACTGTACCAACACCTCTAATTCTTACCGTTGGTGTAGAACCTGGTTGTCCAGAACTTTTGGTTACTGAAACCCCTGGAGCTCTACCCTGAATTGCTTGTGCTATAGAAGTACTTTGAGTTTTAGTAAGCTCTTCTGCACTTACTGAAGATACAGAACCTGTTACATCAGATTTTTTTACACTACCATACCCAACTAAAACAATCTCATCTAATTGCCCTACCTCTTCTTCTAAAGCAACATTAATGTTTGTTTGATTGTTTACTTGAACTTCTTTTGTAGCGTATCCTATGTAAGAGAAAGTTAAAAAAGCTTTTTGGTCAGATACAGAAATAGTATAAACACCATCAAAATCGGTTGTTGTACCGTTTGTACTACCTTTTTCTAATACACTTACACCAGGTAAAGGTGTACCAAATTGATCTGTAATAGTCCCTTTTATAGCTACTTTTTGTGCATACGCATCAAAACTACAGCATAAAATAGCAAATAAGCTTAGTAGGCTGTATGCTAATATTTTGTTTTTTAATAAAAAGTTTAATTTCATAAGTTGAGTTTTATTCGTTTTTATTCAAATTAGTTTTTTGTGTTTTGTACTCTTAATTATCTTTTTTATTTCATTAGAATTGAAATTTCAGAACTGTTAATTAAAGGTTAAACATCTCTTAAATCATAGTTAATCTTTACTGCGTATTAAAATTAATATTTTTAAGAAGTTCATTTGTAGACGTTAGTAAATTAAATGTGCTTCTTAGTAAATCGAGACACAAAAACGAAGTAAACACCTATAAAACAACTATTTAAAATAAATAAAAAGTTAAATATTTATTTATTAAGACTAACTTTAAATGGTAAATTACTTATAAGCAGGTACAAAATCACGTTCCCAATTTTGAATATCTTCCTTTAAAGTAGCTTCAATTTTTAAACCTGTGCCAATTAAATCATGCTGCTCACTAATGTCTTTGGTTACATTAAATAATTGGAATTTACCAGAGTGGTATTTTATCAATTTCCAATCTCCAGAAATTACGGCTGCGTATTGATCTTCGTAACTTCTCAAGAAATATAAATTACGTTTTGCAATTTCATTCCCTTTTAAAAGAGGTACTAAACTAACTCCCTGTATCGCATCGTTTTGGTACTTTTTACCAGAAGCTAACTCTACTAATGTTGGGTAAATATCTATAGATTGTACAGGAATATCGGTTTCTGTATTTGGTTTGGTTACTCCTGGATACGAAATTAACAACGGTACTCTTGCTCCACCTTCTCCTAAAGTATTACCTCCTTTTTTACCTCCACTTAATGGTGCGTTTGTATAAGCACCTCCTTGATCTGACAACACAATAATTACGGTATTATCTTCAATTCCTTTTTCTTTGATTGCTTTTCTTACACGCCCTACAGATGCATCCATTGCTTCTACCATAGCTGCATGATGTGCGTATTTACCTTCTAAACCAGCATCTTGATACTTTTTTAATAAATCTTTTCTTCCTACAGAAGGTCCGTGTACAGAATAGTACCAGAAAGACAACATAAAAGGAGCTGTTTTATCGTAATTCTTAATAAAATCTACCGCTCCATCCGTTAAAACATCCGTTAAATAATCTCCTTCTTTATAATCCTTCATAAAATTTCTTGGATCTCCATTTTTAAAGAAAGGAAAGTAATAACTCTTAGGGTGACCGTTATCTGTTGTACCAAACTCAGCATCAAAACCTTGATCTATAGGATACTTCCCTACATGACCAACATGCCATTTACCAATAAAATAATTGTAATATCCGTGCTTTTTTAATTCTTCTGCATAGGTAACTTCCTCTAAAGGCAAATAATTTATAGAAGGTCTTTGTACAGGATCAGTAGGCCATAAATTATATTTTTCGTTGATAAACAACTCTTCTTCCGGTACGTGTCTAGACATTTCTAACCTTGCAGATTCTTTACCTGTAAGCAAAGAAACTCTACTCGGACTACAAGTTGGTGTTGGAATGTATGCTCGTGTAAAATCTAAACTTTCTTTTTTAAATTGATTTAAGTTTGGCGTATTAAAAGTAGAATTTCGATATCCAATATCAGACCAACCATAATCATCAACAAATAATAAAACAATGTTTGGTTTTTTATATGTGTTTGTAGTTGTAGGCTCTTCTGCATTCTTTTGCTTATTCACTTTACAAGATAATAAAGCACAAGAAATAAATACAGAAACCATAAATGCACTATGTTTTACAAATAAATTCATCTTTTAGTTTATTTAATAATTATTTTTTTAGTTATTATTTTATTTTCTGATTCAATACGAATTATATAAACACTTTCTGATAATTGAGAAGTATCTATACTTATTTCATTGTTATTTTTAACAACATTTTTAACCAATTGACCTATTAAATTATAGATCTTAATCTTCGCATTAAAATCACTTTTCACCCTTAAAACTTGTTGATTTTCTAATTGATAAATAACAACATCATTCATCAATTCTTTATGGGTATTTAATGTTTCTGCTACTGTAGATGTTTGTAAAGGGTTTGGAGTATTTTTATCTTCACCAGTAATCCAAATTGGAGAACCATCAATATCACAACCTTCAAAATCGTTTTCTCCTCCATCGGTAATTAAACCATCTGCCCTAACTTCGGATGAAAACCCTGTATGCGTAACATTGTCTAAAACAATTTTATACCTTCCGGCAGGGTTTCCTTTAGAAACATACTCTTCTAAAGCTAAGTAATAAACAGGTGCTAAAGATGGAGCTTGATAAGACTCGTCGTCTAAATTTTTATCCGAACTAATGTAGTTTCTTAATGCACAAGGAATGTGTCTTAATCGTGCAGCTCTTACTTGTGCATTTACACCATACGTGGCAGAAACATTGGCAATGACAGACTCTTCTGAAAAAGTTCCTGCACTATGCCCATTTATTGCGTTTCCATTGGCATCCGATTGCCCTTTATCTTTTGATAAAAAACCAAAATTAATAGAAACCACAGCTTCACAACTTACTCCCAAAATATCTCTAACATCTACCATTCCTTGCGTTATGGTATGTGGAGACATCATAACTGCATGTGCTCCGTTTGTACAAGAAATGTTTCGTCCGTAAACATTATTAATTACAAGCGTTTTATCTGTTACATATAAATCGGCTAGACCAGAAAAGCCCGACTCTAAGCGTAAAGTAACACCACCTTCACCTGATAGGTCTCGAAATAAGGTATTTTGTATAACTTGGTTTTGGGTTAAACCATAACCATAATGTGCTTTTTTAATATCTAAATTTTCTATAATTCCAAAAGAGGCAAACTTTGCTGGTTCATTTGTATTTCCAACAGCTCCAGATGAAACTGCATTAAATTTTGTATAATTGTCTAAAACTACAAAATCTGCTAACCTAAAATTAGTTGTATTTCCTAATTGAAAAGCTCTTATACCATCATTAGGTTGCATGTCTGAAAAATCAAATGTAAACTTCTCTCCATTTGTACTTTGAAAACTCCAATTAGAAACATTTTCAAAATTATTATCATATCCAACTCTAAACATAGAATTCATTGGGGTTGTTTTAAAAATAACCTCTGGATACACACGAATATGCACCCCTGTTTTTATATGAATTTGCCCCAAAGTATACGTGCCCGCATTTATGGTTAAAACTCCTCCGCCAGCATTAGACAAACTATTTATCATACTTTGTAAAGCAGCGGTTGAACTAGCTCCATTAGGAAAACTCAATTGATTTGCAGTATTAATACTAGGGTTGTAAAAATAACTATCTGCTAGAAGTGCTCTGTCTAGAGGATTTTGAGCAAATACAACGCTTATAAAAAAAAAGCAGCACCAAGATAAAAATCTATCTTTTGAAATTTTCATAAAATTCAATTTTAGAATTATTTGACTCCTTTATTTCGTTTTATTTTTATCGAATTAACATTTTCTTTTACTTCTATTTTAATAGGGAAATTGAAGTTTTTAAATTGATTTTTTTCAATGATTACATCTTCACAAAAGTCTAAATGTACTGCTGGTAAAGTAGATCCCATAGGATAATCTGTACTTAATTCGATAATATTACCAGTAACTTTTAATCCTTTTACAGAAAAAGCATCTACTAAATGACCATTAAAACTTTTAATAATATTGTTACTAAAATCTATATTTCTATGAAATTTATCTTCACCAATTCTTTGGTCTTCTGTAAATAATGGGGCAGCCAATAATGGATAAGATTCTCCATTTCCAAAACCAATCGTATTAAAAATATTGTTTCTAATTACAACATCATCTACACCACCAGACTCATACCATTTGTTATTATCACCTTCAATTAAAATACCGTGCATTTGAGATGAAAAATAATTATTTTCTATAACCACTTTTCCTTTTGTAGTAATTAATGCTCCTCTTGCTCTGTTTTCTCTAATGATATTTTTATTCATGTACAGATCCGGATACCAAGTAAGGTTTTCTAAAGAAAGTTTTCCTTCTGGCAATTTTGCAGGAACTTCTGCTACGGTAATTAACATTCTTCTTTCATTTAAAACTTTAACTTTTTTTATTTCTGTTTTAAAAATTGGTAGAATTGTTTCTCTTGACATAATCATTACCTCATCTCCTTTTTCACCGAAAATAAAGCCCCACTGTTGCACATGACTTGTTTCACATAAAAAGGTATTATTACCCAAATATTTTTCAACTTTTACATAAGCTCCATGAACGTTTATACCATCATCTAGCATGTGTTCTAACAAACAGTTTTCTAACTTAATGGTTCCTTTACATCCTAAAAAGTGAGTAGCATCTGCTCTTGTAGAAATTGTTCTATCATCTCTAGAAGTAACTATAAATGTGTCCAAAGAAATGTTTTCGCATCTTTCTGCAATTAAGGCCATTCCTCCTGCTGCTAAAACAGTAATATTATTTAAAACGTTGTCTTTAGAGTTTGATAAATGAATACCAGGTGCAAATCTATTTGCTCCCGGACTATTGCCATACGTTGCAAATACAGTTCCTACTGGAGGTAAACTTTTAGTATAATCGATAAACTTTGCCGTTTTATGATCAATCTTAACAATCTTTGCTGTTTTATGAGATTGTGGTTTTAAATAGTAATTTTTTGTCTGCCAAATAGGAGATCTTGTAGCAGGGTCAAAAGCCATATTCTGACCAATTTCATCTTGCCAATCGTAATGGTTAAATAATATTTGGTTATTCTTAACCTCAAAACCAAATTTTTCATTGGCAACATCAACTGTAAAAGAATTTTCTTCTTTATTATTTTCTGTTACCGTTAACTCATTTACAAAAGATTTTTCCCAATCAATTGTAAAGTTTTTTAGTGTTGTATTTTTAGAACCTTCTACTGTAATTGGTACAATTTTACCATGAAACATAAATGTAGAACCGTTTCCATCTAACGTAAAACCATCGAAATTAAAAATTGGAAAAGCTATTTTCTTTAAACTATTATCGTGGTTTGTAACTGCTCTATAAACCTCGAAAGCATTCTCTGGATAAAATTCATATTGCCCTTTTGGAAAAAACAACGTGATGTTTTTCTTTCCTTCTAAAGAGTCTATTAATTGATACAGCTCTAACGTAACATCTTTACCTGGTTTAATACCAAAATCTGCAACATTTATGGTTTCATTTTGTGCACTAGAAGTGAATCCTAAAAATAACAAAAACATAAAAGTGAAAAAGTTCTTCATAAAAATATAATTTTAATTTCTTATGTAAACCTAAGCACATAATGCTCTTATACTGTATTTATGCGTATAAAGATTGTATTCTTTAGTATAAACTTCTATTTATAAAACATTTAAGAGAAAACAATACTTAAATTGTTTTCTCTTAAATGTTTTAATTTTTGGTATTAATTATAAATTCAAACTCATACTTTTTTGAAGGAACTACATATTTTGGTAAAGTTTCAGACAACGTTCCATTTACACTCATTTGAATTAAGTGTAAATTCAAGGTATAAAAACCTTGTTTCATTAAATCATAAGGATGTTTGGCATTCTGAATATTTTCTGGCGAATACGGCCAAATTGAAAATCCGAATTTTGGTGAACCTTCTATTTTTAAAGTGTTCTTTTTATTTTCTGATAATTGCAACCATCTTACATCAGAACGGTTTCCGTTTTCTTGTGGAAAAACATAGTTTGTAAATAAATCGTCTGTTTTAAAGGTGAATTCATCTACTTCTGTACCTCGTTTTCTATCAATGTAGTTTTCATTAGGCCCTTTTCCGAAGAAAGTAGTTGTTTTATAGTCTTTAGAAATACCTAATGTCATTCCGAATTTCACCAAACCCGGTAAACTTTCTTTTGCATCTAAATCCATCTTAACAACAATTCTACCATCACTTAAAAAAGTATAAATCAAATTAAGTTGTACCTCATCTTTGTAAGTTTTCTCAACAACAACTTTTGTTTCATTCGTTTTATCAGAAATAACTTTTACAGATTTCGTTTCTAATTTATCATTTAAAAACTCCCAATATTTTCTAGATTTTTTAAAATCGCCACTACTTGCTCCACGTAAATCGTTATCTATTGGTGGTCTAAAAAAGTTAGCTTTTAAAGGTGATAGAATTTGTTCTTTTTCATTTTTGATGAATGAAGTTAATTCTCCTGATTTTTTAGAAACTTTAGCTTTATATTTTCTACTTGAAACAGAAATTTCAGTATTATTTTCTACGACTTCTAATTTAGAGTTTGATGTTGAATTATAATTATTTTCTGATGATGTTTCTTTGACTACTAATTGTTCTTTTGCAACTTCAAATCCTTTTTCTGCCCAAAAAGTAGCTGCTTTTTCTTGCACTGAAATTTTTAACCAATATTCATTTTCATCTTTAAAACGCACTTTTTTAAATGGAATGTTTATTCCTGATGATGAACTTGCTTTCACATCAACATTTTCTAAAAGCCCAGACTGAATTTCTTTTCCGTTTTCAGACAACGTCCATTTTACATTGTATTTATTTAAATTGGTTTCATTTAAATGATTTATTGCTAAAACTACTCCATTTTCTACATCAACAGACTTAAAATTAAATGGTTGATGAATGTATTTTACTTCCCATGCATGTGGATTTGGTTTTCTATCCGCAGAAAAAACACCATTTATACAGAAATTTTTATCATTCGGATAATCTTCAAAATCTCCTCCATACGCGTAAAAATCATTTCCATTTTTGTCCTTTTTAACCAAACCTTGGTCTATCATATCCCAAATAAAACCTCCTATTAAATTCTTTTTCGAGTTTATTAAATCCCAATACTCTCCTAAACCACCAATGGAATTCCCCATGGCATGCGCATATTCACACATTATAATGGGTCTGTCTATATATTTGCTTTCAGACATTGCTTTTAGTTGATAAATCTCTGGATACATTCTACTTAAGACATCTACATATTTAGGATCATCAGGATTTGCATGCGTAGGTCCTCTAAATACCTTCTGCCCTTCTTCTCCTTCTTTATAATCTGGATGATTTGGGTTTCCTTGCGCTCCTTCATAATGTATAAAACGTGATGGATCATAATCTTTAGCCCAACTTGCAGCTGCTGCAAAAGCAGGTCCTGTTCCTGCTTCATTACCCATAGACCAAGAAATTATGGAAGCATAATTTTTATCTCTATCAATCATTCTCATAATTCTACTTAAAATAGGAATGGACAAACTAGGTTGTTGTGGCGCGTAACTGCCTAAATGATGCGTTTCTACATTCGCTTCATCCATCACATAAATTCCGTATTTGTCACACAATTCATAGAAATAAGGATCATTTGGGTAATGTGACGTTCTTACGGCATTAAAATTGAATTTCTTCAACAACTTCACATCATCTTCTAAATCTTTCCTGGTTAACGCTTTTCCTCTTACAGGATGATGATCGTGCCTGTTTACTCCTTTTATTTTTGTTGCTTTTCCATTGATTAACAGCTCGTTTTCTTTACTAAAACCTATTTGTCTAAAACCAACTTTCTGCCTTCTAGATTCTAAAATTTTACCTGATGCATCTTTTACATCAAAAACCAACGTGTACAAATATGGGTTTTCTGATGACCATTTTATTGGATTTTTAATGCTTGCTTCTAAAAATGCAAACTTGGTAATATCTCTTTGTGGCCATCTTTCAAAAAAAACGTCTTCAATAGAACAAGACATTGTTTTTTTGGTTACTTTTTTATTTTCAGCATCATACAAATCAGCTGAAATAGTATACCCTTTTAAGTTATCTTCATCACCTTTCATCCATAAATGCGGACGAACTTCTAATTTGGCATCTTCCAACTTATCATCGAACTTTATTCTTACAAAAAAGTCATTTAAAGCTATTTTAGGTTGTGCTAAAAGGAGTACTTCTCTATGAATTCCACTTAAACGCCACATATCTTGGTCTTCTAAATAACTACCATCACTCCATCTAAAAACCTGAATTGCAACCCTGTTTTTTCTTTCTGATAAAAATTCTGTAATATCAAATTCTGCAGCCAATCTACTACCTTGGCTATAGCCTACTTTTTTGCCATTTACCCAAACATAAAATGCTGATGAAACACCACCAAAATGTAAAATAACAGATTGCTCTTTCCAATCATCCGGAATGGTAAAATCTCTGTAATAACTTCCAACAGGATTGTCTCTATACTTTTCTATAAATGGAAATTGAGGGGGATGTGGTCCCATATAATTAAAATTTCTTTTTCCTCCATTTTTAATATCGGGAGTAAAAGGATAAATTATATTGGTATAAATTGGTTGTCCGAAACCTTGTAATTCCCAATTTGAAGGCACAGCAATATCACTCCAACTTTCTCCATTAAAATCATTCTTGATAAAATCTGTTGGTCTGTTTTGAGATTTCTCTACAAAATTAAACTTCCACGTTCCGTTTAAAGATTGCATTCTAGACTTGTCTCTATTTCCTTCTAAAGCATCTGCATGATTGGTAAAAGAATAACTCGGCACTCTTGATCGTAATTTATTTTGTTCAAACATCAATTCGTTTTCCCAATCGTTTTGAGAAAAAGAAATTTGAGAAATTAAGATTAATAAAAAAACTATAGAAGACTTTGTATTCATAATAATGAGTGTTTTTTAGCTGTAATTCAAACCTTAATCAAAAAATTACATTAGGATATCTAATATTTAAAGGCAATTATTTGGTCTTATAAACATAAAAAGGATTTGAATAAATACGCCTAAACATTTTATCCAAATCCAATCTAATTTTATCTTAAAACGGCATTACTCCGTAATATATTTCTGTCCTAATTTTAAACCAGGTTCATCATACATTTTCATTTGCTTAAACAATTCTGCTTGCATCATTTTTGCAATACCTGCATATGCTGCATCGTGGTAAAAATTAATCAACTCATCCGGATCTTTTTGTAAATCGAATAAATATGGTTTTTCTTTTTTATCAATTACCAATTTATATCTATCACTTACTGCAGAAACCCACCATCCGCCAGACTTGGCGAAATACGTAATCCTATCACTATTTACTACTTTTTTATTGTTTGTAAAATCGTCTGAAGTATCTAAACCTTGAAATTTAGCATCCGTTTTAACATTCATCAAACTTAAAATAGTGGGTGTAAAATCTACATTTGTATAAGCTGTATTGATTACTTTCCCTGAAGGAATTTTGTTTGGATAACGAATTAAAAAAGGAATTCTTGCAGAACCTTCATAAGGTACACCTTTGTTACGTCTGTTGTGTTCAAAAAACATATCTCCATGATCTGAAGTAAAAATAACAATGGTATTTTCTGTAAGGTGATTATCTTCTAAAAACTGTAGAATTCTACCTACAGAATCATCAATATGACTCACCATTCCGAAATACTGTTTCAACGCATTTTTTTCATTTTCAAAAGCCTTTTTACCAAAAGCTTCGTTATTGTCTGGTTTACCGCCACCAGCCCAAGAAGGCTTTATGGCAGTGTATTCTGGTGCCATTGTTTTTGGTGCTTCAATATTTAAATCTTCATACATGGTATTGTATGGAGGCTTTGCGTAATCTGGCGTATGCGGATCTGGAATAGAAAGCATTAACGCAAAAGGTTTATTTTTATCTCTTTCTAAAATTTCTAAGGTTTTATCCGTAAAATAATCAGTTGAATGAACAACTTCTTCTTTTGGAAGTTTCGCTGCATTATTCTCATTAATCCCTTTAAATTTATCTCCTTTTATATGAAAATAAGGTGCATGTCCACCTTTCATCATATATCGATTATCATCAAAACCAGCTTTGTATTTAATACCAAAAGCATATTTTTCATGCCCCGCTAAATGCCATTTACCAACATAAGAAGTTGCATAGCCTTGGTCTCTTAAAATGGTTGCAAAAGTGGGTACATCTTCACTAATATGCATTCCGTTTTTTGGAGCACCAGTAGCTCCTGGATGCAAACCTGTAACCAAAGAAGCTCTAGATGGCGTACAAACTGGAGAAGCTGCATAATAGCTTGTTGCAATAGCTCCTTCTTCTGCCAATTTATCTATATACGGAGTTTTAGAGTTGTTTCCTTTTCCCCAAACAAAAGCTTGTGCTTCTGGTAATAATTTTTGATACGCACTAATGGTTCTAAAATTATGCTCATCCGTATGAATGATAATTAAATTTGGCTTTTCATTTGTATTTAAAACAACCTCCTCTTTAGCTTGATTGGTAACTTTTTTCTGACTTGTGCAACTCATTATAGAGAAAACACAAACTACAGAAAACAGTAATTGGTTTTTAATTTTCATGTTATTTCGTTTGATTTTGTTATTAGTTAAATACTGTTGCTGCTTTTTTTAATAATTAATACGTTACATCAATAAATCTTAAAGAACCCGCCGGTACTTTTACATCCATTTGACTTTTAGAAACTATTAAATTTTCTTTACTTAAAATATCTTGTACAGATTTTGGTTTTCTATGTTGAAATACAATGGTTACATCCCTTTCTTGAGGTTCAATATATCCGGAATCCATTAAAATGATTCTTGTATGGTTTTCATCAATTTTAATAGCAGACCAAGCAGCACCTTTTACCAAAATAGGTAACCGCTTTGCACCCGTTTCTATAATCTTTTTTAATTCTGAAGCATATTTTTTAGCGGATACAAATTCATTATTAGAAAGCCCTTGTTTCGCATTACTGATACTAAAAGGAATGTTCTTTTCTGATAACTCTTGGGCACTTTCTATCGGCGCAATTGCGACCATTCCATTAGGAATTTCTGGCATATAGTTCAACCATCTGTATTTTACACCCAAAGCGATTTTAGAGAAATCATTATCTGGAATATTTGTTCCTGCCCAATGCATTTGTGCTAAAGAAAAAATAGCATTCTCATCGTCTTTTTTATATTGTTTTATATTATGATGATTATCTACCGTATGAATCAATTTTTCATCTACATCTTTTATTAAATGCCAAGAACCTATAGATAAAATATCTTCGTTTTCTACCACTGGTAAAACGCCAGATTTCATCATTGCAAATAGAATATCTAAACCCGGTTCTTCTACAAAACCAGAAGTAGAAACAATACCGTAACGCGCACCGTAAGCAGCCATCATAACTCCTTGTCTTAAATAAGGCGAAACTGAATTTTGACCTCCAGGAGTTAAAGGTCTCCAACTTGTAGGATTATCATCAATCAAACGCATGGCAAAATCATTAATATAACCGCCAGATTTCATTCCAATTCGTCCCGCCAAGTTTAAATCTTGAGTTCTATTGCTGGTATCTTCAGATGCAGGCACTAAAAAATCGCTGTATTTTCCTGATAAAAAAACATCTTTCCAAAGTGGTAAATGTGTAGTTGCAGCCCAAAACATATTTTTATATCTAAAATAGAGTTTTGCTCTGTTTTTTTTTCTGATTGCTTTCGCCAATCTTGGTAAATATTCTTTTACAAAATATTGCACTCTCGGGTCTTCTACATTATCCATTTCTGCATATACAAATCCATAGCAAGTGTTTGGAGCAACTTCTAAAATTTGTTCTAAAGTTTCTATTTGAATGTAAAAAGGATCATTACCATGACCTGCCCAAAAAGTAAAAGGTTGCCCTTCTGCTTCGTAATCTCTAGCCATTTGAATAATTTGTTCTCTAGAATCTTGGTACTTTCCTCGTTTGTCTTTTTTTAAAGCCGATTCACCAATTTTGTTTACTAAATACGTTCTATCTGTAGCTTCTTTAGGCGATTTCTGAATCACAAATTTCACGTTTCCTCCGTCTAACTTTTCAACTTTATCAGAAGCTCCATTTTTTGTAATCATCACAAAATCTTTGTTCGATTTCTTCTGATAACTAGGTATTTTATACTCTAAGATTTGGTTGTATAGTTTTGTTATATTTTGCTCCACAGCTAACATTCTACCTTGTTTTTTGTGCGCAGTTTTGTACCAGTTATCTTTTGATAAGTTAAAAAAATCTACATTATTTCCACCATCTACAGTTCCTGTTCCTATTAATTGGTTTGATTTAGGTTCATAAACAAAATCACTATAAACACCCTTTCCGTATTTTTCTCCACCTGTATTTAATAACTTTCCTTTTGTGTCTAAAATAATTAAAATACCGCCGTGTTGAAACATAATTTCGTTTCTACTTGCCAAAAAACTTCCATGAGAATGTGCATAACGTTGCACCTGCTTTTTACTACCTGCATATTCTGCTAAAACATTAAAGTCAGCATCTAAAGCAGAAAAGAAAGGTTTAAAACTATTATCGGCAAAAAATAAAATATCATCTTTTTGATCATTATTGATGTCGGCTATCGCAATATCTGTAACCATCGTTTTGGTTAACGCTTTTAATTCTTTCTTTTTAATACTAACTTCCTTTAAAACTTGTTTAGAATCAGCATCTAAAATCCCCATAAATTCCCAACGGAATTTATCATGAAAATACGTCATTAAAAAAAGTGATTGTTTACCGGAATCTGTAAAAACTCCTGTTTCAATTTTTCTAACTACTCCTTCAATTCTTGTTGATGAAACTTGTTTACCGTTTATATCTATTTCATACAAATGATAATCATTTCCACCTGCAAAAATTTGAATTTTATCACCATTTTTTACCACAGCAATTTCTGACAAACGTACTTTATGATCTGGAGTAAATTGCCATAGTAAGCTACCATTACTATCAATACAATACACTATTCCGTTACCAGCAACAGCTAATAAATCATCATTGTCATCATTATTAATATCTTCTGCAATAATTTCAAAAATCACCGAAGGTTGGTCTATTTTATAGTTCCAAAGTTCTTTTCCTTCTAAAGAATAAGCAGCTAAACTTTCACTTAACTCTGATACAAATAAAATGGGTTTATGATTAATTTCTCCAACAACCGAATTTCTAATATTATTAGTTTTTGTTGAAAAATCCTTAGACTGAAAAGCAAACAATTGAGTTGATAACAAAAAACTTATTGCGAAACTAAAAAGTGAATTTATTTTCATTGATAAAGAATATTAATTAGACTTAAAAATAAAAGGACTTAAAACTCTAATATTGAATTTGGTGGTAAAGGAACTTTGTTGTCTTTTCTCCAAGAAACCAATTCTTTTAATAAGCTTTCTGTGGTTTCTACTTCTATATTGGATAAATTCTTAGATTCTTTAGGGTCCGCTTTTAAGTTGTATAATTCTAGTTTTCCATCAGCCAAAAACTGAATTAACTTATAATCTCCTTTTCTTATAACAGAACAAGTTCCGTGTTTAAAACGACTTGCTAAATGCCAAAACAATGGTCTTTCTGATAACTTTTTATCATCCGAAGAAAATAAATCTGTAATAGAATTCCCATCTAAAGTTCCTTTAAAATCAGTAATATTTGCTAAATTCATCAACGTAGGAAAAACATCTAAACCACTTACAGCAACTTCACTCCTTCTAGGCGTTACTTTATTGGGCCAGTTTACAAACATCGGCACTTTAATTCCGCCTTCGTAAATATGCCCTTTTGAGCCACGCATTAAATCATTAGCACTTGCCATACTATGATAACCATTGTCTGACGTGAAAATAATTACCGTATTTTCTCTTAAGTTATTAGCGTCTAAATAATCTGTAATTCTTTTGATATTATCATCTACAGATTCCACCATCGTTGCATAACTTGCAAAATATTCGTGCTTCTTTTTATTAGCATGTAATCCTTGACCGGTAATAGTATCACCCCGTTTATCAAAGTATTTTTGATACAATTCTTTACTTCTATATTTTATAGGTCTGTGAACCGCATAATAATTTAAATTGATTAAAAAAGGCTCGTTTTTATGTTCAGCAATAAACTCAATAGCATCATCTGTTAAACGATCTGTTAGCCAATTATCTGTCGGTTTTTTCTCTATAAACGGATTGCTAAATGGTGCCCAATAACCACCTGCTTTACTTTTGTAACCATCTTGTTCATAAGCTGGATCTCCTCTAAAACTTCCTCCAACATTTTTTATAAAACCTCTTCCTTCCGGATAATATTGTTGAATATCTGGCTTTTTATGAGCTGCTACCCAAGAATAATCACCTGTATTTGGCTGTTTTAATTTTTCTTTAAGCGGATATTCCATTGCCAATTCTTCCTTAGGATAAGGGCCAACAATATGCCATTTACCCAAATGGATAGATTTGTAACCTTCTTTAGCCAAAGGTTCTGCATAAATAGGATGCTCTTTACCCACAGTCCATCTAGAAAAAATATTTTCTTGATCGTCTCCTTTTTCTAAAACAGGCACTGTATAAACGCCTGTTCTAAAAGATTGTTTCCCCGTAAAAATTGCAGTTCTAGAAGGCGAACATGTAGGGTACATATAGGCATTATCTAACACCAAACTTTCTTTTGCTAGCGCATCTATATTTGGAGTTTCAAAATATGTGGAGCCATTAAAACCAACATCTGCGTAGCCTAAATCATCCACCAAAACAAATATGATGTTTGGTTTTTTAACATCCTTAGAAACTTCTTTTTTTACACTATTGCATGAAATAAAAAAAGGAATTATGATTATTGATGCATAAAGGTGTTTTAAGCGAAACGTCATATTATTCTTAATTAAATTTTTATTTCAAGATACTTTTCAATTCTTTTCTAAATGCATTCAAAACCTCTTTATTAGAAGAGTTTTTAGCAATATTTGTCCACTCATTTGGGTCTATTCTATGATCGTACAACTCCTCAAAACCATCTGAATATACGGTATATCTATAATCTTTATTTCTTAAAGAATGAATTCCTTTGTCTTTAGAAGTCAACACATATTCTTTTACTACGTTCGTAGGATTTTTTACTAAATCATAGATGCTTTTTCCTTCTAACTCTTTATTTATAGGAAGGTTTGCCATTTCCACTAACGTTGGATAGACATCTAATAAAGAAACTAAAGAAGTACTTACTTTTGGTTTCCCATCTCCTCTTGGGTCAAAAATTAACAAAGGTGTTTTTGCAGAACGTTCCCACAATACATTTTTAGACCAATGCTCTTTTTCACCTAAATGCCAACCATGATCTCCCATTAAAACGACAATGGTATTATCTGCGTATTTACTTTCTTTTAATCCGTTTAATAAATGTCCTACACAAGCATCAGCAAAAGAAATATTAGCCATATACGCTCTCACCGCTTCTTTCCATTTTCCATGTTCTACAACAGATTTATGAACGCCTCTTTTTGCCATATTCTGCCCCATTTTACCAACATCATCTAAATCATTTTTTAGAGTTTCTGGTAACTTTATGTCTTCTAGGTTATACATATCAAAAAATTCCTTCGGGGCAAACCAAGGCAAATGCGGTCTAAAAATTCCGCAAGCTAAAAAGAAAGGTTTATCGTGCTTTTCTTCTAAAAATTTAGCTGCATAATCCGCAGATTCAAAATCATTATTTTCTTCTAAAGTTACATCTACAGGAAACCAATCAAAAGAATGTAAAAAAGAACCTTTTACTCCGTATTTTTTCAAATTTAATCCGTGAGATTGTTTGTCTTTATCTTCTGGAAAAGCACCTCCTAAACCACCTTTTCTTTCTTGTTGAAAAGATCCAGGATCACTACCTGGTCTTGGTTTTTTCCCATTTCCTCTTGGACTATGAAATATTTTTCCAGCAGCAGCTGTTTTATACCCATTTTTCTCGAAATACTGAGGAATGGTTACTGTATTCTCAAATCCTTTTACATCTCTAAAATGCTCTGAATTACCATAAACGCCCGTGGTAGAAGGTCTATAACCAGACATGATACTTGCTCTAGAAGGATTACACAAAGGAGCAGAACAATAGGCATTTTTAAAAATGGTACTTTTATCTGCAAGTGCATCTATATTTGGTGTTTTTGTTTGCGGATTTCCTCCAAAAGCGCCCACCCAATCATTTAAATCATCAACCATAATGAATAGTACATTTGGTTTAGAAGCATCATTTTGAGCAAAACTTGAAAATGTAATTGAAACAAAAAAGAGCGTAATTACACCTTTGATAAATATAGATTTCATTTTTTTTTATTTTTAAACAAAGAAACTTTAAACTTATAGGTTGTTTGTATTCTAAGGTTTATAATATGTCTTTATGTGTAGTTTTTACTACTTTTTAAACTGATCGTATTCTGGGTTTATTTTGGCATTTTTAAAGCGAGGTCTGTCTTTCCACATATTGTACGTTGCTTCTAGTTGCTTAGCATCTTCAGGAAACTGACCTTTATCTCCTGTTTCTTTAATCCAGTTTTCTAAAACATTTCTGTGCTTTAATAAAACTTCTGAATACTCAGTATTCAATGCTAAATTATTCATTTGATTCGGATCTTTTTTCAAATCATACAATTCTTCTACAGGACGAACCCCAAACCAATGTTGTTCTTGATATGGTGTTAATTTACCTTCCTCATGCAATTTTCTAAAATCTGTTACAATCTTTTTATTATCTCTATAACCAGCTTGCATCATTGGTCTTTCAGGAAAATAATTTTTAATATATCTGTACTCTTCAGAAACTACGGTTCTTATTTTATCAATTGTATAATCACATCTATCTCTTGCTCCAATTACATATTCTTTTTCTTGATAATCATTCGAAAATAAATCTTGTCCCACTAAATAAGAAGGCATTTTAGCATTACCTAGTGCTAATGTAGTTGCAGAAACATCTAGCAAAGAAACCAAATCGTTTCTTACAGTTCCGGCTTTTAAAACAGGATTATCACCTTTAATAATTAAAGGCACCAACAATCCACCTTCATAACAAAATTGTTTATGTCTTAACGAAGTTGGACTACCATGGTCTGAAAAGAAAAAGATGATGGTATTCTCTAACTCGCCATCTGCTTCTAATTGCTTTATCACTTTTTCTAAAGTAACATCAGAACCTCTGTTTGCATTGTAATGTGTTGTCCAAGCTTCTCTTTGCGATTTTATATTTGGAAAATAAGGTGGTAGTGGCACATCATTAGTAGCCAATTTTTCTCCTTCTCTTACATATTTTGCATCTTTTTTACCTCCCATAATTTGAACTTGTCCAAACCAAGGTTGATTTTTATCTTTTCTAGCATTCCACACATACTCTTTTACTGTCATAAAGTCTATAGCATGATTTCCTTGCCAACCATTCATACCTGCTTTATAATCTTCTTTGGTGCCAACATCATACAAGGCTCTTCTATCGTAATCAAAATTATAATCGTCTTTACCACTATTAAACGTAAAATAACCGGCTTCTTTCATCAATTCCGGAATCGTTTTCATTCCTTCTGGCAAGTGTATTCTTAATTCTTCTGGTACAATTTCACCATCTGTAAACCTACTAGATCTATGATTATGTGTACCTGTTGTGGTTTGATACACACCTGTTATTAATGCAGATCTTGCTGCAGAACAAACTGGTGCAGTTGCATAGGCTCTTTTAAATAAAATGCCTTCTGATGCTAATTTATCGATTACTGGTGTGTGCCCTTTATTTATAGAATCTCCATAAGCACCCATAAATGGGGATAAATCTTCTGCTACAACCCATAAAATATTAGGCTTTTTTACTATTTCTTTTGTTTGTTTTGTTGCTTTTTCTTTTTGATTACAAGCTACAAAAGTAGTAGCTAACATTAAAACACATAAAATTCTAACTGCGAAATAAGAATACTGTTTTTTCATTTTGTTAATTATTTGAAAGTTTTATTAATTCTTTAGCAAAGGCAATGCCTAATCTTTTTTGCCCTATGGTATTGTAATGTAAATTGTCTGAATGTTTCGGGAAATCTAACCAATTTTCATTGGTGGATGTTTCTATAATTTCTATATTCTTGTCAGAATTAGCTACAGATAACATTGCATTTCTAACTTGTGTTGGGCCAATTTTATATTTTCTTGGCAGCACATTTACTTGTCCTATTACAATTGGTAAATCTTTTATTTTTAATTCACTTCTATACCCATTTATCAAATTCTGAAGATTCTTTTGATAAGACGTTGCTGTAATGGCCTTATTAGTATCACTCTCTCCTTGCATCCAAAGTAAACCTAAGATTTTAAAGGTTTTATTTTCTGCTTTTAATTCTTCTAAATTCTGATGAATATTTTTAATATGAGCAGCATATAATTGCAATGCTTGTCTTTCTTCTCCTCGTTCTGCAATCATTGCTTTTTCTTTTGTCCATTCTGTGCTCCAAGCACCGTACAAAGAAGTTCCTCCAACAGCTTTTTTAATCAATAAATAATGTTGTTCTGGATTTGCTTCTGCTAAAGTTAACCCCACCATTAATTCTGGACCAAAACTCTTCTTAAAAGAGGATAACGGTTCTGGCTTCTTTTTTTCTATATCTGATGTTGAGATTAAAACTCTATCAGAAACATCTTGAATTCTTTTTATAAGAGCAGCATCTAATTCTTTAGAAACACCACGACCTGCCATATTAGATTGTCCTGCCAACAAAACAACATGAATTTCTTCTTGAGAAAAAGTTATCGAAGAAATCATAAGGCAAGTCAAAAAACTCAGTAGTAACTTATTCATAAACTTATTTTAGAAAATCTATTAATTCTTGTGCCAATTGTACACCTAACCTTTTTTGTCCCTCCGCATTGTAGTGTACATTGTCTGTATGTTTAGGAAAATCCGACCAACTTGTATCTGTACTTGTTTTAACTAAACGCACATTTTTTACTGCTGATGGTACTTTTTCCATCTGTTCTCTAACCGTTTTTGCGCCCTTTTTAATTCCGTATCTAGAGTTAATCTGACCAAAAACAAACGGCATTTCTTCTACATTAAAAGTCGTTCTGTACTTTTTTATTAATTTTTCTAAATTATCTGCGTAACTATTTGCTGCTTTTTCTAAAGTAGCATCATTTTCTCCTTGCATCCAGGCAAACCCAATAATTTTATAAGACTTTCCTTTTTTCTTTAAAATAGCTAAGTTCTCATTGATTAAATTGATGTGTTGTTCAACTAAATTCCAGCTTTGTTTTTTTGCCCCTTTTTCTATTTCTTTCGCTTTTTCTAAAGTCCAATCTGGGTTCCAAGCTCCATATAAAGCAGTACCTCCTTTAGCGTGTTTTATCAACAAAAATTCTTTGTTAGGATATTTTTCTGCCAAGGTTAAACCAATCATTAATTCCGGACCAAAACGTTTTGTAAAATCGTATTTTTCACTTGGTTTATTTTTATACCAAGACAATGGTGTTTGGTCTGTATTAGACTGACTTATAAAAACTCTATTTGCAACTTTTTCAATTCTTACTTTGATGGATGCATCCAAATTATCATAATTACCTGCTCCTGCCATATTAGATTGTCCTGCTAATAAAACAACTTGGACTTCTTTCTTCTCTTGAGAAATTAAGACTGTTTTACAAGAAAAAAATACGGTTATTAATACTACTGATAAGATTTTAGATAATTTCATAAAATTATTTTTTTTACCTGCCAGGTTTCAAAAACCTTGTAGGTATTGTGTTTTTCAAGGACTATTTTAATCGTCTTTTTAGTATTTAAAATACCTACAAGGTCAAAAAAAAACCTTGCAGGAGTTCGTATCCTTATTATTTTAAAGTAACCTCAACAAAATATACCTCATTTGGTTTTAAAATAGGTGTTGATGAAACTGCTATTCCTTTTATTAAATCTTTACAAATGATATTTTCATTACCTTTTAATGAAATTTTTAGTGAAGCGTCTGTATTACCAACATTTACAATAGACAATACATTATTATCAGCATTGTTTTTTACAACTCTCCAAATACATCCTTTTCTATCTGCTGTATTTGTTTCTTCAATAGAAATATCAGAAAGTAGATTTTTTTCTTTTAAGAGTGATAAAACTTCGTTTCTAATTTTAGCAACCGAATTCAATCTAATAATAGTTCCCTTCCCTTTCGTTAAAGCAATTAATTCGTTTCCGTATTCGTTTTTCACTAAACTAATGTCATCAATAATTATAGTTCCTCCATTATTCAAATATGATTGTAAGGCGTTTAATTCATCTTTGGTAACAAAAGGAGTATTATACACAGCAACAAGATTCCAATTTTTATTATTCTGTTTTTTAATGATATTTTCAGTTATAAATCCTAAAGGAATTCCTTCAAAATTTAAACCTTCATACAAACGATAAAGATCATCCATATGTGCTTTTTTATTAATAGCAGACGTTTTAGAATAAAACAAACGGACTGGTTTTCTGTCTCTTTGAATTGCCATTATTTCTTCTGAATTAGCATTCAAATCTATTAACGTCATGGCAACTTCATTAGTTACTCTTGGTTGCTGATTGTTAGAACCAGCATACCCTTTATCCTTTTTTGCTTTATTGGAAATAGAACCATCTGCGTTTCTTGGCCAATACCAAATCTGGCTTGCAGTCATACCGTAAGAATGCGCCAACCAAAAACTAGCTCTTGCATAATTTGGGTCTAAATCTAATTTACGAGACCTTACTGTTGATAAATAATGTAACTCAGAATTAAAGTTTATTTTATTAGGACTTACAGATTTCATAAAATCATATCCCATACACAACTCTCTCCATTCAAAAGCATAATGTTTTTGCCATTCATGAGGTTTCCCCCAGGTATAGGTGTGATCGGCACCAGAATCGTTACCAATAATTCCGCTTAAATCTGTTAATGCTTCTAAATCTATTCCATGAACTCTTTGGTTATTCGTCCAAAGATTTGGCATAATTTTTAAATGCACTTTTGCATCTGCATCGTGTTTTGCTATTTCTGTTTTTAAGAAGGCATACCAATCTGTTACTCTATCCATATTAAAAGCAGCCCAATCATACCAAATTGGCAATCCTTTTAAACTGATATCAATAGGAATATCTATTTGTACATCATTAAAATCTTTAAAATTGGTATTCCAAACTGCATTTAAAGCAGCTATATTTTGATGTTTCTTTGATAACCAAACTTTAAACTTTTCAATTGTAAATTGAGAAACACCACCAGAAGCCCAGGGTAATTTTTTCTTTTTCGCATCTGTATAGGTATAGAAATGAGGTTCATTTACCAACATATATCCTAACTGACTAAACTTTTTTCCTGCTATTTTTGGTACAAAAGCTTCTAATAATTTTGTTTGAATTTCTCTTGCCCCAGGATTATCTATATCATACGCAGTATAGGTATCTTCTCTCATAGAAAAATTTGGACCGTATTTTTCTTCTGCCCATTTTGGAACACCTTTATGATTCATAAAAATAAAACCTAAAGAACCATCCGTTTTTTCGTTCAATAAGTCCATTCTTTTTTTATTGATAGTTCCGTCTTCTTTTGAAACATAAGTAGGCGTTATAAAGAAACTATCTTGATTTCCATGAAACTCAGTAAGTTCTTTAGTTTTAGGTTTCCAAGTATAATCCGCTAAAAAAACAGGTCGATTATTAAACGTTAACTGGTCATTTTCTACGGTGACTTTTGTCCAATCTACATTCGGACTCACTTTTCTAAACGTCTTTTTGTCTAGTAATGATTCAATTTCTAAAATCGCTTTATCTAACATTAAATTCACTTCCTTTCTTTCGAAATTTGGTAAATCTTCTGCCATTTTAGTAGCTTCCATTTTAAAAGAAGGAACTAGTTTATATAAAGATTCATTTACTTTTACATTTTTATCATCCCAATTAGCATATTTTAAAAATATTTCTGCAGTTCTAATAGTCGTTTTTTCCTTTAAAACATCAATGTTTTTTTTCTCTGCCTTTTTAACTAATTTTTCTAAAATTTTAATTTTAGAATTCGCTGCTGTTTCTAAAGATTGCGCTTGAACTATATTTGCCGATAAAAATAAAACCACATAAAAAAGAACCTGTTTCATTACGTATTATTTTAAACCTTTATTACTCTTAAATTTCAACTCTTTTTTAGAAGCTTCATCTGCTTTTAAAATATTTTTATTATCCCCTGAATAAGAGTTTTTAGAAATTTCTACATTCTTACAATGTATCAAATCGAACATATAAGCATCTGGAAACTGAACTTTAAAAGTGTTGGTTTGTTTAATGGTATTTCCTTTAATTATTAGTCCATCTACCCTATCTGCCCAAATTATTCTATTGTCAAATGTTTCAATAAAATTGTTTTCGAAAGTGATATTTCTATCATACGTTATCGTATCATCAAACGATTTCCCTAATCTTGGAGATACTTTTAAAATTGCGTGTTCAGAGCCTCCTGTTGCACAATCTACAAATCTGTTATTTCTGATAATTACTTCTTCTACATTACCAGATTCGAACCAATAAAACGTTTCTCCCCTTAACATAATGGAAGACATCATAGAAGATAAATCGTTGTCTTCTATAATAATTTTCTTTGGAGTTTTAATAATGATGTTTCTTGCTCTGTGATCTCTAATTATATTTTTTCGCATGGTAAAAGTAGGATTCCATGTTTTGTTTTCTAATAGATCTCCAGTTTTTAAACCTGCAGGAATTTCATTTTTAAAAGTTACATCTGTATAATAATCGTTAATTACTTTTACAGCAGTTACCGTATTTATTTCCGCTCTTTGCGGATTTGGTTGTTTTATAAACCAAACCTCATCATTGATTCCTGCAAACTCAAATCCCATTTGTTGATCGTGCATTAAGGCGATTCTAACGGTTTTATCATTTAGAATTTCTTTTACTTCAACATAGGTTCCATGTACGTTTGTTCCATCATCATACATGCCTTCAAGTCGGCAACCTTCAATTAAAATATCACCTTTACAATTTGCAAAATGTGTTGCATCTGCAACAATAGACATTACTCTGTCTGAGCCTTTTCTAATATAAATTCCTGAATTTAAAATTTTAATATCTTCAGATCTTTCAAACAAAAAACCCATTCCTAAAGCGTGATGAATGGTCACATTATTAAACTCTATGTTTTTAGAATTTCTAGTTAAAAAAGCAGGAGCATATCTATTGTTTAATTTATCTCCTTTAGATTGTAATACAGAACCTACTCTTGGATATTTTTTAAGGTTTTTATCATAAAAACGTAAAATTCCATTCGGTCTTTTTTCTACAAAATTAGATTCTAAGCTTGCATCCCAAGCTCCATAATCTACTGCTTTTGTTTCTTTATTGTGTGGCAAAGAGCTGCCTAAAGACGTAAAATTAAAATGATTGATTCCAGGAAATTCAATCCTACCTTTACTAAGTTTCCATGAAAACCCTTTTGTATATGGTTTTAGCTCATACCACTGTTCTTTTTCATTTACTGCAGTAACATCTCCTTGAAAAGAAAAAGGAATATCCCAATCTATAGTTATGTTTTTTACATCAATCTTATGTAATCCATCAAATACAAATGGTAATGTTTGACCTCTAAAAATAAATTCAGAATCATTTCCTTCTATTTCAACGGAATTAAAGTTTTCAAAATTAAAAATGATTTTTTTAAACCCATTTCCATGATTTGTAACATACAAGAATTTACCAACCGCATAATCTGTTTTAAAAAAGTAATTTCCTTTTTCAAACACCAATTTAATGTCTTTGGTTTTTGCATTTTCAATTGCTTCTCTCACAACCAAAGTCATATCTCCTTTGCTGTGCTTTATATTAATTATTTCAGTTGCATTGCTATTGATCGTTGCAAAAAAAATAAATACTGCTACTATTTTATATAAACTGTTTATCATAATCGCTTTTTATAAATTAACTCCAGAACCTTGTAAAGATGCATCATGCCCCCACATAATCATCCAAGGATCTGAGGTCTCTTTTTGAAATTTTTTCATCTTACTTTTCATCGACTCTAAGACATCACTAAATTCTTCTTTATATGCAAGATTATCTAGCTCATTTTTATCTTTTGATAAATCATACAATTCAAATTTTGGTCTAAATAGAAAATCTTGTACTTTTTTAGGTCCAAAATATTCTATTTTGTTCCTATAAATACTTTGCCAAGTAGAAGACGCCCATAAATCGGATGCAAAAGGATACTCTAACCTATAAGCAATATTCCAAATTAACTTGTAATTTTTACTTCTAACCACTCTCATTGGGTAGTACATAGTAATTTCATGAAACGTATGTGAAGCATAAATTTCGTCCCAACCTTCTGGATCTGCTTTATCTAAAATTGAATTGAACGATTTTCCGTGAAATTGCTCTTTTTTAAATTCAATTTTTGCCATATCTAAAATGGTTGGTGTTAAATCTACCCAAGAAATCATCGCTTTATTTGTTGTCCCTTTTGTACCCTTTGTTGGATCTTTTATAATACAAGGCAATTTAATTCCTGGTTCATTAACGGTAGTTTTAGCACCTGGAAAAGCCATTCCGTTATCAGAAATATAAATAACAATAGTGTTATCTGCCTTACCCGTTTCTTGTAACATTTTCATCAACTTACCAAAACCTTGGTCTATTCTAGAAATACTCTGGTAATATTGTGCAATTTCTTCTCTAGTCTGTTTTGTGTCTGGTAAAAAAGAAGGGACTAAAACATCTTCTGGATTATAAATTACAGTTTCTACATCTTTATAACCTTCTTTTTTATTTCCAAAACTATTCGGTGTATCCCATTGTTCTGGTTCAAAAGGGTGTCCTCTATGAGGATCATCTGTACAGAAGTATAAGAAAAATGGTTTGTCTGATTTTAAAACATCGGCACAAGCATCTGCCATTTCAACGGTATTTCTAGGATCTGCTTCTAAAACCTGATTAAAGTGATACACTTTTTCTGGAGCTACATGGTATTTACCAATTCTTGCAGTTTCGTAACCAGATTTCTCCATAATAACAGGTAAAGACGTTTCTGTATCATACGTACTAAAGTGATGATAATCATGCACGTGACCATAAGATCCTGTTGCGTGACCAAATTTACCTGATAAAATAACAGATCTACTTGCCGCACAACTTGCACTGGTACAATAGGCGTTTGTAAACTTTACTCCTTCTGATGCTAATTGATCTAAATTTGGAGTTTTAATAACCGGATTTCCATACGCACCAATGGCATCGGTACCGTGATCATCTGCAACAAATAAAATAATATTTGGTTGATTACTTTTTGATACCTGCGCAACTTCCTTTTGTTTTTCTTTACACGCAATAAACCCCAATACAACTATTGCAAATAGTATTTTTATATAATTAGTCCTTTTTAAATACATAATTGATTATCATTTTTTTTAGTTAGAGAACTTTTAGTATTAGTCATTTTTACAAAATAAATTCTAAGGTTTATATGGAAACATCTTTTTTTAGTGATTGATTTTTACTCTTTAATATCTATTAAAAAAGAAAAAACAACCAAAATATTTCATCTAAAACCTCATTGTAAATTTTACACTTTGTAACTACTGTAAAGTTCTAAAACAATCGTACAGCGCTTGTTTTTGAGAATACATTTCTTGTATCTACCAATAATTTATTCTTAAAACGCCTTCTCTAACTCTATATCTATAAATCTAAAAGCACCTAAAGGGATATTTATTTTTAATGAAGAATTTTCTACTTTAAACGCTTCTTCACTTAAAATATCAGTAATTTTTTTTATCTTAATATCATTAAAACTTACAATTGCAGAGCTCTCTTCCGGGTTGATATACCCGTTATCTAAAATGGTTAATCTTAAATGTTTTGGAGAGGTTTGTGCAACTACCCAAGCAACATCACCAGAAACAGTAACAGGTAGCTTTTTAGCACTTTCTTTAATCTCTTTTTCTATTATTTTGTAATATTCATCGGCTTTATAAGTTTGACTTCCATCCGCTGAATAATAATTATGTCCGTCTGTAATATATTCCTTTAAAATGTTTTTATAAAAAGGGTGTAAATTTTCTGAAAGTGATTTTCTTACTACATTTTTCTGAGCAAAAACTCCTTTTTGAGGTGGTGTAATTAATACCAATCCGTTTTCATAAGGCGCTAAAAAGTTTAATCTTCTTTCTTTTACTCCTGCAGCATATCTAGAAAAATCCCATTCTGTAACTGCTGCTCCTGGCCAAGAACCACTTAATCTACTAATTGCATACGGATTATTTTTTTCAAATTCTTCATCATAAAAAATACTCCATTTTACATTAGAACCTTCATCTATATAATGATGATCTGGTTCTTTCATACTTACATGAACTGGCGAAAAACTTAAAATTTCATTTCTTTTTGGCACATATAAAGCTCCTTTTGCAATCAACTCCCAATAAACACTTAAATAGTCTTGATCTACCGCAAAGTTATTAATGTATTGTGCTCCGTAAGAAGTGTGAAAAATTAACATTCTTAAAAAATGATTTGGCAACCTCTGGTATCCTAATTGTCTAGATCTATCAAAAGAAGCATTGTCTGGCACAGACCTTGTTCCCCAAGAATTGACTGCTCCACTTGCCCACATACCAGTTCTACCTGCCAAACTAAGTTCCATAGATTTATCTGTAGTTTCTTCCATAGAAGGAACAAAAACATCTGCAAACTCGCCAGACATTAATCGAGACCAAGGTTTGTTATAATTACTACCCAACCAAGAAACATGCTTAGACCTTAAAAATATATTGGCATTTTTTCCTTGTACATATTTTGCCAAAGGATACACTAAATCATCGACCAAAAAGTTTAAATTATCTGAATGATCTTCCATTTCTGGATAAATTAAAACTGTTTTCTTTCCGTTAGCCATATCTACAACTTTCTTTGTAGTGTTTATATGAAACATATACGGATCGTTACCATGACCTGCCCAATAAGCAATACCTGGTTCTCCATTAAACTGATTGGTAATTTGCGTTAAAGCTTCATCACTTGTTAATGTATATTTCTTTCTTCTATCTCTAGAATTTTTATATTTTTCATTGGTGACTTGAGAACGATCCCAATTTTCTACTTCTCTCATGTGTAATGAGTTTAAGAAAACTGGCGAATCATAATTTTTAGAAATTTCATTTTTTAAACCTACTAAATTATCCGGTACTTTTTCGGTCATAAAATAAACCGGTTGTGATTTTTCTTGATAATCTGGTTTCTGAAACTGATCTAAATTATTTCTGATAATTTTTGTGTTCTCTAAAATGGAAGCAATTTTACCTTGAGGATGTAAGTTTTTAAATTCCTTTTTCCAATTTTTATTTTCTGTATTGATAATATGAATCTGACTTCCTCCACTTTGGCTACTTGCCAAAATAATATTATTTGTTGTTGGGTCTTTCCATAAATCATTATACGCATACGTACTTACCAATCTTTCTACAGAAGTTTTATAATTCCCTTTTTCATATAAATGAATTTGACTTCCGGCTCTTGATAATAAAATATCTTTTCCGTTTTGTTTAATCACTTCAGAATGTGCAATATCATAACCAAAACTAATTTTATCTAATTTATGAAAAGTAAATGTATCTTCTTTAATACTGTACAATGTTACCAACAAATCATTTACATGAGCAGATGCACCCAATAAAATTTCCTTTTCACCATCATTATCATAATCAACAATTTTTAAATCTCCTATGGGTCTAATTCTTAGTTTTCCCTTTACAGATTTATCTTGTTGAATTGGTTTCTTTTTAAAAGGAAGATTTTCTAAAGGATTAAAAAAGTACAAAGTTCCTACATTCTGCATGTGATTGTTGGTACCCAAAACTACTAAAGTTTCGGTCTGGTCTTTGTTCTCTACAACTCTTATAAAATTAGTCATGCTCACATTATTCGGAGCTCTTTTTTGACCAACTTTTTTATATGATTTTTCAATTGAAAAAGTGGACGTTTCAATTTCTTTTACTTCCTTCCCTTTTGCATCTAAGTAATAGATTTTCTTATCAAAGCCACCAGCTACAACATACATTTTATTGTCTTTTTTAATTGCAGTAACTGCAAACATAGGTGCATCATTCTTTTTAAAACTCCACAATAATTTTCCTTCAGCATTTAAACAATAAATATTCCCATCAGCATTTGCTGCTAAAATTTCATCTTTACCATCATTATCTAAATCTCGTACCCAAACATCATGATTCATAAAACCAGACAAAGCATTTTTCCAAAGAATTTTTCCATCAAAAGAAACCCCTAACAAAGTTCCTTCATAACTGTTTGCTACTATATAAGAACTTCCTTTATTAATAGCCGTTCTCACTTTTAATATGGTTAGTACCGTTTCTATACTAACGATTGCTTTATCATCCTTCATCGTATTTGGCTTATTAGATGAACAGTTAAAACTCACTAATAACGTAACTGCAATTAGTAAAGACTTTTTAAGAATTTGATTCATATATGGTTCGTTTTTAAACTTACTATAAAATAAGCTATTTAAAAGTTTCTACTTGTACTTGTGAATATATTAAAAGTATGCATGCGTAAATCTAGATAATAAAAAAACGCCACATAAAATATGTAGCGTTTTCATTTATAATATTATTTTAAAATTAAAATCCAGCCCAGGAGCTTCTGGAGCTGCACTAGAAGCTTGCGCCTTTTGTGGATTAAGTTTTCTTAACAGCAACACTTTTAATTAAAAGAATAAATTAATTATTATGAAAGTTTATTATCGTTCTCTGCCCCATATTTACTTGGTGAGACGTTGTATTTTTCTTTAAAAATTTTTGTAAAATGTGTTCTACTTTTAAAACCTGTCATTAAAAAAACTTCGTTTACAGATAATTTTTGATTTACCAGAAATTGTGCTGCCTTTTTTAAACGATACATTTTTATCAACTCAAAAGGAGTTTGATTGGTCAATACTTTTACTTTTTGGTAAAAATGTGTTCTATTCAAATACAATTCTTTGGCTAGTGTATTAATGTCAAAATCTTGATTATCTAGATTCTCTTCCATAATACTATAAAGCTTCTCTAAAAAAGCATTGTCATTTCTATTATTCTTATTATTTTCTTTGGTTAACGGAATACCAACCTGATACCTTTCTCTTAATTGTTTTCTGTTATTAAGTAACGCTTCTGTATTTGTAATTAAACGCTGTACATTAAAAGGTTTCTTTATGTAGGCATCTGCTCCATCTCTTAAGCCTCTAACATGATCTTCTATATTTATTAATGCTGTAAGTAAAATTACAGGGATATGACTTGTTTTTAAATCAGATTTAATTGCAATACATAAATCTAAGCCATTTAGCTGTGGCATTTGCACATCACTAATTACAATATCTGGCCAATTATTTTCTAAAGCCTCTAAACATTCTTGTCCGTCTCTAAAAGCCCTAACTGTAAAATATTTAGACAAAATACCCGTAACGTAGGTTCTCATTTCTAAATTATCTTCAGCATAAAAAACTAAAGCATCAGAAAATTCGCCACTAACAGTTACCGTTGTTAAATCTTCTTCTACAATTTGTTTATCAATTACAATTTCTTTTTCTTTTGGTAACTCTACCGTTTTTTTATCTAAAACTTCATCTTCTTCTACTTGTTGTTTTACTATTGGTAATTGAAAACTTATAGTAGTTCCTTCATTAACTTTACTAGTTGCATTTATGTAACCATAATGCATCTCTACTAATTTTTTTGAAAAAGCCAAACCAATACCAGAACCTGCAATATGCTCCTTTTGCGTAGATTCCGATTGATAAAACCTTTCAAAAACATGCTCTAAATCTACCTCATCTATTCCCATTCCTGTATCTGTAACAGATACATTTAAATCTTTCTCATCATAACTAAATTCAATTTTAATAGTGTCTCCTGCCTTGGTATATTTAAAAGCATTGTTAATTAAATTATTGCAAATCTTTTCAATTTTACTCTTATCACCAGAGACTATAATATTTTTATTTTTAGCAACAAGCTGAAATTCTTTCTGATCTTTACTTGCCAAAAACATAAAATCATTTGCTAATTCTTGTAAAAAATCATTAAAGTTAAAACGCGTATAATGCATTTTTAACAAATTAGCTTCTGCCCTTCTAAAATCGTGAACTTGATCTACTAATTGTTTTATTTTTTTAGTTTGACGTTTCACCAAACTTAATTTTTCCGACACATCTAAATTATTCTTATACCGATCTAATAAAACATCTACAGGACCAGAAATAAGTGTTATTGGTGTTTTAATTTCATGAGAAATGTTAGAGAAAAACCGTAATTTAGATTCATTTAATTCTTTTACAGAGTCTTTTTCTAATTTCTCTATGGCTACATTATGATTTAAAGATTGAATTTTAGTGATCGTCGAAATAATTAAATAAAGTATTAGTAAAATTAACAATGCGTAAATAAAATAAGCAGTGTTGGTTTTCCAAAAAGGAGGAACAATTACAATCTTAAGCTTTTTAGGTGCTGTCCATTCATTTAATGAATTCGAAGCCATAAAACTTAACTCATACTTTCCTGGTTGTAAACCACTGTAGTTAACAACATTATTATTTGATGCTGTTACTACCCAATCTTTATTAATTGGATGTAACTTATACTTTAATGAATGGTTTTTAGGATTAGAAAAATGTAGGCTTGCAATATCAAAAGAAAACACGTTTTCATCATGTTGTAGTTGTATCTCATTTAATTCTGATAAACTACTTTTTAAAATCACCCTATCTTTAATGGTATCTCCGGGAGAAATTGTACGATTAAATATTTTAAAATTCTCTAATTGAACTTTAGGCAATTCTTCTTTATTAATAATCTTATCCGGATTAAAATAACAAAAACCATCTACTCCAGAAAAAAGAAGTGTACCGTTCTTCAATTTTTCTGAAGAAAATAAAAAGTCTTCAAAAGGCAAACCATCTACCAAATTAAACTTTCTAAAAACCTTACTTTTTAAATCGAATTTATTTAAACCAATATTAGTAGAAATCCATAAACTATTATCATTATCTGCCAATATACTCTTTACAACATTATTTGAAAGTCCATCTTTTTCTGTAAAAGAAGTAAAGGTTAGTCCATTATCTTTTGTTTCTACTTTACAAATTCCACCACTCTCGGTTCCAACCCATAAATCGCCATTTGGCAACCTTAAAATTGAAGTTACAAAATTACTTGATATTGAAGTTTTATCATTTTTATCATTTAAAAATTGATGAATACTTAACTCTTCTAATGGTGTACCTTTAAGATTATCAACTCTAAACAATCCATCTGAATCGACTCCAATCCAGATAAAATTCTTTTGTGGATCTGCATAAATATATCTTGCTAATGCAATTTTTTTAGAATCAAAATAAGGGTTATCATTTAAAGATTCTATATTTTTAATTGTATTTGAATTATCTATAGTTATTTTAAAAACACCTTGACTAGCACCAATCCAAATATTTCCATATCTATCTTCGGTAAAAGATCTAAAAGCTTGTAATGGACTATTTATAAAATTACTAGATGTAATTTTTTCTAGATTTCTACTTCCTGGTTTTACCCTAAAGAAACCAACCCCTGCAATTTTTAGCCAAGTATTTTTTTTTGAATCTACAAAAACAGAAGAAACACTTAATAATTGATTTTTAGGTACATTAAAAGGTAAGGGTTCAAATAATTCTGTTTCTGTATTAAACAAAGCAAGACCTCCAAAAACACCAGTAATATAGACTCTTTTACTATCTAAATCAGAAAAATGAGTAATCGTATTAGATGCAATACCATATTTGTACCCCATTTTTTTATTATACTTCTTAAAAGGCGTTTCTTTTATATCAAACTGATATAAACCTTTATTAAAAGTACCAACCCAAATGTTATTAGCCGCAGAAATTATACTACTAATTCTTAATCTATCTACACCATCATTAAAATATTGTATTTTAAAAGGTTTTATACTTTTACAGGTTAGGTTCTTTTTAATGTCATTAATTTTAATAATCCCCTTATTTAAAGTACCTACCCATAAATCTCCATTATTATCTATACTTAAGTTATTTAACTGCTTTTCTGATAATATTTGTTCTTTAAAAGTAAATTCATTTTTTTCCGCATTGTAGCAAACTACTCCTAAACCATACTCTAAATTAATTAAAAATAGAGATTCATTTACTTTAGTAATTCCGGTTGCATAATTGATATTTTTATCCAATATCCTTTTAAAACTATTTTTTAGGATATCAAAAAAATACAAACCTTGTGATGTGATAAAGACTAAATTTTCATCATTCAATTCTAAAACATCATAAAACTTTAAATTGTTAGGTTCGTTTACTTTTGGAACAAAGCGATTTATTAACTTATAATTTTCATCGAAGAGAAAGACTCCGTTACCTTCTGTTAAACAGTAAATCTTGTTGTTTTTCTTATTAATAAAAACTTTTCTTATTATGGGGCCACTGTTGTCTTTTCCCATAAGTTTATTGGAATATAATTTCACAAATTTTTCTTGAGAAGACTTATATATCGTTACACCCTGATCCGTACCAATCCAAATATTTTTTTTATGATCTTCTGTAATAGACCTAACTCTGTTACTTGTAAGAATATCTTTATCTATAGTATTTTTAAAAGTAACTAGCTTGTAACCATCATATTTATTAATTCCCTCATAAGTTCCAACCCATAAAAAACCATTGCTGTCATTTAAAACGGAGGTAACTCCATTATGCGCTAAACCATCAGAAATAGTGATTTTTTTTGCATACTCAATTTCTTTTTCTTGAGAAAAAAAGCTAATTACACAAAAAAATGTAAGTAAAAAAGCGAAGCAATATTTTTTTAACATTGGCGTATGGAAGTTTAATAAGGCAATAAAAATACTAAAGTTTTTCTGTTTTAAGATAATAATGAATCTATAATGAGTTAGAAAAAATATACTTCTTTTATTGAGTGTCTTTTCTATATTAAGATCTTTAATATAAGTAACAAAACTTAAAATATTTCTTTAAAATTACTTTTCTTCAGAAGATTTAAATGAAGTATGAAATAAAGGAAAACTTAAATGTAAAATTGACTTCATTTTATTTCAGGAATAAGTTAAACTTTTCTATGATAATTTTAAAATAATTCACATTGAGGTTCTTCTATATTAAAAAAGTCAATGTCTCATTCAAGGAAATATCTCAAACAATAAAAAACTAAAATGATGTTACTTAAATCATTTATTGAGTATTTAACAAAAAACTATTCAATTGTTAGTCTATAAACATTTGTTTCTCTTTTGATAAAACCTAGTTTTTGATATAATTTATTAGCTGCAACTCTATCTGGACTCGATGTTAAATTGATGTTTTTAATACCTTTATTAGATGTATATTCTATAGCTAATTGAGTTAATTTTTCTCCAACTCCCTTACCTCTTGCAGCATTATCAACCACTACATCTTCTATCCAAACTTTATTACCGGTAGGTATCTTATTAAAAACAAGAGTTAGCGTACCTAATATATTACTATTTTCTTCGGCTATAAAAAGTACCGTATTATCAGAGCCAACAATATCTTCCAAATCTTTTTGGCTAGGTAATATACAACTAGTGCTAAGTTGTGGTATTAACTTTCTAAATGCTTCTAAAATATTATCATTAACTGTTTCTAACTTATAAATTTTCATCACAATAAAATTTAATTTTAATTCATTATTCACAAAGCCTAAATTTAAATAAAAAATCTTCAATGTTAGCTACTAACTTATTCATTTAGATTTTTAAAAAATACACTATTTTTTAGTTATCTTATCTTCTCTTCTTCAGATAAATTAAAGCGATAAATAAGGTAAACTATAAAAACAAAGCGTTTCTATAATTTGGTATGTAAGAATTATCTGTACATTTTAAACAAAAAAAAAGTTGATACTTTCTATGTAGAAAATATCAACTTTATATTCAGAGTTCGTTTATCTAACTCATAACTCTTGTAAGATGAAAGAATTTTTTATAATCTAAAGGAATCGTACTTATATCAAGCAAACACCCTTCTTTTAAGTAAGGATAAATATCTTCGTAAGTTTTTACATTATATAAACCTACTCTTTTACTAATATGATCTCTTGTTAGCTCACTAGGTTCATTTAAACCTGCAGCCGCAACCAGTTCTAAAAAACTATGAATAGTCGCGTCGTGATATCTTTTTGCTCTTGGTGCTTTATCCTCTACAACTAATCCTTTTACTAAAGATTTATTTTGAGTTGCTACACCAACAGGACAAGTATTAGAATTACACTGTAGCGCTTGTATACAACCAATGGCAAGCATCATTGCACGTGCACTATTACAACCATCTGCTCCTAAAGAAATTGCTCTAGCCATGTGAAATCCTGATATAATTTTCCCCGCTACAATTACTTTAATATCTTTTCTTAATCCAAAACCAACTAGCGTATCGTGTACAAAAATTAAACCTTCACGCAATGGCATTCCCATTGAATTAGAGAATTCTACTGGCGCAGCACCAGTTCCTCCTTCTCCACCATCTACTGTAATAAAATCGGGTTGTATTCCTGTAAAAATCATCGCTTCACAAAAATCCATAAACTCTTGTTTTCTTCCTAAACATAATTTAAAACCAATCGGTTTTCCATCAGAAAGTTCTCTTAACTTTTTAATAAAATACATAAATTCAATTGGGTTCGAAAAAGCTGAATGAGATGGTGGAGAATGCACCGCAATACCTGGTTTTACGTGTCTTATTTTTGCAATTTCTTCTGTATTTTTTGAAGCTGGTAAAATTCCACCATGACCAGGTTTAGCACCTTGCGATAGTTTAATTTCTATCATTTTAACCGATGGTTTAATGGCATTTTCTCTAAATGTTGTATCATTAAAAGTTCCGTCTTCATTTCTACAACCAAAATACCCTGTACCAACTTGCCAAATTAAATCTCCTCCATGTTCTAAATGGTATTGACTAATTGCTCCCTCACCAGTATTATGTGCAAAATTCCCCATTTTTGCACCTTTGTTTAATGCTAAAACAGCATTTTTACTTAAAGAACCAAAACTCATTGCAGAAATATTAAGTAAACTAGAAGAATAAGGTTGTTTACAATCTTTACCACCAATTAATAACCTTGGAAATTCTTCAATTTCTTTTGGATTATGTTTAGCATACATAGAGTGTTCTAACCACTCATAACCAGAATGGTACAAATCCATCTGAGTCCCAAAAGGTTCAGTATCATTTTCTCCCTTTGCTCTTCTATATACTAAAGATCTTAAAATTCGGTTTAATGGTCTCCCTTCAGTATCTGTTTCTACAAAATACTGCATAATTTCGGGCCTTACGGATTCTAAAATATATCTAAACCTACCTAACAATGGAAAATTACGTCTAATAGTATGTTTTGTTTGAAAAACATCAAAAAGTCCCAAAATAATTAACGGACCAATCAATAAAAAAGACCAAATAATTGGAAACCAAAATTGTGCAATAACAATAACAGCAGCTGTAATAAGAATAGAAATGATTATAAAATATTCACGAACTTTCATAAGATAAATTGATTTTGTTGAAGAAGTTTACTTTAATAGATTATTTTAATTCAATCAAATTTAACAACAAGATTAATTTGTAAATCTATGAATTATATTCCTCTAAAAAAAACCTTGTAACCACAGTATAAAACTATGTTTTTAAAAGATTAAATTTTAAAAGATAGGAGTTATAGCCATTTTAGTAAAATAAAACGGCAGCAATACTTTACCTCTTCTTACTTATCCACATTGCCAACCAATACCATATTTGTGTTTTTTTTAATTAAACTTATAAAAACTAAATTAGTAATAGTTACATTTACCCTTATAGCATTGTTAAACAATTTTAAATGATTTATAATATGGTAGATTTTTGGTTGATTTACTCCTTTTCATTTCTAAAAAACTAGTAAATATTCACATTTTCCTTTACTAATAATTCTCTTTTTTCTTTTTAGAAGTATAATCGTTTTATAAGAATCTTTACTAATTTTGTTTTACTTCTGCATGCAGGTAATAACTAGTATTTTAAATTATAAAAGCAGCAACATAAAAAAAAGAATATGATTACTATTCAAACTGTAAAAGAAGAAGACTTAAAAGATGTGTTAGCACTTGAGCAACTTGTTTTTAATGCAGGTAGTTACCCTGCTTTTGTAATTCGTCAACTATTTGATATTTCTAATAATTTATTTATTGTAGCCAAAGAAAATAATAAAATTTTAGGTTTTGCAGTAGGTGCTTTAAACACTAACAACAAAAAAGCATGGATTTTATCATTAGGAGTGCATCCTGAAGCGAGAAGCAAACAAATAAGAAAACAACTAACCAATAAATTAGTCAACCTTTTAAAAGAGGAAAATTGTTTAGAAATATGCTTAACAGTGCATCCTGATAATGCTCCAGCAATTAAAATTTATAAAGAGTTAAGTTTTAAAGGCGAAACAATTTTAGAAAACTATTTTCTAGAGAATGAAAAAAGAATTATTATGACATTAAAAAATAGTTAATGAAAAACCTCATAAACAATAAATGGTTTTTATTACTTGTAATTGCATTAACCTGGGGAAGCTCATTTATGCTGATAAAAAAATCATTGGTAGTTTTTTCTCCTTATGAAATTGGTGCAATAAGGGTTGTTGGTTCCGGTTTACTTTTAGCCTTTATTGGTATTCCTGCGCTTTTTAAAATGTCTAAAAAAACAATTTTATGGGTAACAATTGCTGGTTTCTTTGGTAATTTCTTACCAATGTATTTATTCCCTATTGCACAAACACAAGTAAGTAGTTCTCTGGCAGGAATTTTAGATTCTTTAGTACCCATTTTTGTAATGATTTTTGGTTTTTTATTATTTAGAATTAAAAGTAAAAAAACACAAATTCTGGGTGCCATAATTGGTTTTTTGGGTGCTGCAAGTATTATTTATTTTTCTGAAGCAAATGCAGAAGATTCTAACTTTTGGTATGTAATGTTGGTTGTACTTGCAGGTGCATCTTATGGTGTAAATGCAGTGGTTATAAAAGAGAGAATACCTAATTTAAATGCTATAAAATTAACTGCAGCAATATATTCTATCTGGGCAATTCCATCTTTAGTTATTTTATATTTTACTGGTTTTATTCAAAATTTTGAAATGAAGCCAGAATTTACAGAACCTTTAAGTTATTTGGCTTTTTTAACCGTTTTTGGTACCGCAATTGCCATGTTATTATATTTTAAATTAATACAAGACACCTCTGCTGTTTTTGCAAGTACTGCTAGTTATTTACTACCAATTGTTGCGGTGATTTGGGGTGTTTTAGATGGAGAAAAATTTACTTTTTGGTATGTTTTTGGTGGCGCATTAATTTTAATCGGAATTTACTTAATTAGAGAGAAAAAGAAAGATCCAAAATTAGTTCCTCGCGGATAAATTTTAAAATATTTAAACTGCTTTCACAATCAATATAACAGGTATATCTATTCAGTTATTCAATGTTATTATTATAGAGAATCTTAGAAGTTAACGGATTTAGAAAAGCTCCTTTGGGATTATAAAATATAGGTTGAAATTTACAAACTCAAATAAAATTAATTTCAAAAAGGAAGGGATTGTATTCCTACAACCCTTTTTTTATATTCTTAAAATGAATAAAACCGTAAATTAACTAATTTAATTTTCATGTCTTTTTCTCATTAAAAACCTCTCTTAAAGGAATAACTTTATAATGAAAACCACTTTTTTACCAACTCTTTTTCAATAGGCTGAACGGTCTTGTGCGAAAAATCATTTTTAAGATTATCATATTTATAATCTTTAGACCATTCTTCAATATTTTCAGACAGTCCTTTTAGAGAATCACAAATAAAGTTTAACTCTTCTGATGTAATTGTTGGATGAATTGACAAACGAATCCAACCTGGTTTGTCTGTACTACAACCCAGCAATATTTCATCTTTTATTCTATTAGATGTTGCTTGATCTACATTCAATAAAAAATGTCCGTAAGTTCCTGCACAAGAACAACCTCCTCTAGTTTGAATTCCGAATCTATCATTTAATATTTTTACAACCATATTAAAGTGATGTTTTTCAAAATAAAAAGAAAAAATACTTAGTCGGTCTTTATGGTTTGGTGCTAATATTTTTACTCCAGAAAGGCTTTCTAAAGTTTCAAATACTACTGCATTTATTTCATCTTCCCTTTTCTTAATGTTTACAACTCCCATTTTGTCTTTCAACTGAATAGAAAGTGCAATTTTTATAGCCTGCATAAATCCTGGTGTTCCACCATCTTCTCTTGTTTCTACATCTACAAAATAATCATGCTGTCCCCAAGGATTTGTATAGCTTACTGTACCTCCACCTGGGTTATCTGGCACCACGTTTTTATACAATTTTTTATTAAAAACTAAAACTCCAGAAGTTCCTGGCCCACCTAAAAATTTATGTGGAGAAAAAAAGATGGCATCTAACTGTTCGTCTTCATTTTCTGGGTGCATATTTATATCTACATAAGGAGCACAACAAGCAAAATCGACAAAACAGAGTCCGTTGTATTTATGTATTAGTTTTGCAACTTCATGATACGCTGTTTTAATTCCTGTAACATTAGAACAGGACGTTATAGAAGCAATCTTTATTTTTCTGTGCTCGTATTTCTTAATACATTCTTCAAATTTCTTTACACATAACAAACCTTCATCATCACAAGGAACTACCTCAACATCTGCAATTGTTTCTATCCAAGATGTATGGTTAGAATGATGCTCCATATGAGAAACAAAAACAATAGGTCTAATTTCGTCTGGAATATGAGTATGTTCTTTTAAATTTTCTGAAACTTTTAAACCTAAAATCCTCTGAAATTTATTAACAACACCTGTCATCCCTGTACCGGAAGTAATTAAAACATCATTATCATTTGCATTCACATGACGTTTAATAATACTTCTAGCTTCATGGTACGCTAGAGTCATAGCAGCACCAGAAGTAGAGGTTTCTGTATGTGTATTTGCTATAAACGGTCCAAATTCATTTATTAACTTTTCTTCAATTGGTCGATATAATCTTCCGCTTGCAGTCCAATCTGTATAGATTAATTTTTGTTCCCCATACGGAGATTGAAAAGTCTGGTTAATACCAATGATATTTTTTTTAAACTGATTAAAATAATTTTCTAAATCAGATTTTACTATGTTGTTTTTATTTGCTGAAATCATAATTAAAATTATTTAAATTTTTTAATACCTTCTTTCATCCAATTATAATATTCATCGCTATTAGGCGTATATCCTACTGGCGCATTTAAATCTTCTTCATCATGATTCATTAAAACATAAAAAGGTTGCGTATTGGTCTTGTATTTAATGGTTTGCATTTCACTCCATTTCTGACCAATATACTTTAATTTTTTACCAGGTCTTAATTTACTTTCTACCACTTCATCATCCGCTAACTTTCGTTTATCATCAACATATAACGAAATTAAAATTACGTCATTTTTAAGCATTTTTAAAATATTTGGTTGCACCCAAACATTTTGCTCCATTTTTCTACAATTTACACAAGCATGTCCTGTAAAGTCCATCATTACTGGCTTCCCTACTTTTTTAGCATACGCCAAACCTTTATCATAGTCATTAAATGATAAAATATTATGTGGAGGCATTAAATGTGCTCCATCAGGAATTTCTGTCTGAGAAGCATCTCCAGAACCTAGTTTCATATAACCTACTCCGTAAGGAGATTCGCTATAATGCTGTGGTGGTGGAAAAGCGCTAATTAAATTTAAAGGTGCTCCCCATAAACCTGGTAACATATATAATGTAAAAGTTAATGAAAATAATCCCAAACCTAATCTACCAACAGAAATATGTTTTATCGGAGAATCATGTGGTAATTGTATTTTTCCGAAAAGATATAAAGTTAACCCTCCAAAAACGGCAATCCAAATAGCAATAAACACTTCTCTTTCTAACCAATGTAATTGAAGCACTAAATCTGCATTCGATAAGAATTTGAAAGCCAAAGCAAGTTCTAAGAATCCTAAAACTACTTTTACAGTGTTTAACCAACCACCAGATTTTGGCAAAGAATTTAACCAACCAGGAAAAGCTGCAAATAATGCAAATGGTAAAGCAATTGCTAAAGAAAAACCTAACATGCCCACAATTGGACCTATTTGACTTCCTCCGGCTGCAGCTTCTACTAATAAAGTACCAACAATAGGGCCTGTACAAGAAAAGGATACAATAGCCAGTGCCAAAGCCATAAAAAAGATTCCAATTAAACCTCCTCTATCTGCTTGAGAATCTACTTTATTTGCCCAAGAATTTGGTAACATAATTTCGAAAGCACCTAAAAAAGAGGCTGCAAAAACCAATAATAAAACAAAGAAGATAACGTTAAACCACACATTTGTAGAAAGTGCATTTAATGCATCTGCTCCGAAAAGAAGACTGACTAAAACACCTAATAAAACATAAATTACAATAATTGAAAGTCCGTAAATAATTGCATTTTTAATTCCTGCAGCCTTTGTTTTACTTTGTTTTGTAAAAAAGCTCACCGTCATTGGTATCATCGGGAACACACAAGGCGTTAACAATGCAGCAAAACCAGATATAAAGGCAATTAAAAAGATTGAAATTAAACCTCTTTGATTATTGTCTTCACTTGGTGTGTTTGTCGTGGTACTTTTTATAACACTTTCTTTTTCTGATGTTATACTTGCAGCTGAGATATCTTTTGTAACCGTTGTATTTTTTAACTTAAATTCTAAATCTACATAGGTAGGCGGAAGACATTTGCTATCATCACAAACCATAAACTCTACTTCTCCTATTATTGCAGTAAGTTCTGTGCTTGTAATTTTTACCTTTTGCTTAAAAGTTGCACTGTCTTCAAAAAACTTAATAACCATATTAAAAACAGGATCATCTATTGTATGTCCCTCTTCTTCTACAACATTATCTATTAAGGAATAACCTTCATTTTCTTCAAAAGTAAATGAAGTAGGTATTGGTCCATCTTCTGGCACATTTTGAGAATATAAATGCCAACCTCTATCTATACTTGCCTTTGCGATAAGATTGTATTCTGTTTCTGATACCTTTTCTACAGAAGTAGTCCATTTTACAGGTTCAAAAACCTGAGCGTATGATGCAAACCCAAGCGTTAATAATAAAATTAAAATTATTTTCTTCATCTGTTTCTATTTGGTATTTAGTATCAGTTTTATTTTTAAAACTTTTAAGTTAAAGGAGAATAATAAGGTCTTACTAATTACGTTTTACATAAATAGTGAGCCCCTTTTTTTTAAAGCCCCAATATTAATATTTCTAAGGATGCCTACAAAGTTTAATAGGTTAATTATATTATAATTCCGCCTATAAAATGATCTAAATAAATCCACTTTAAAACCATTAAAATTTGGCTTTTGCTTATAATCTATAACTTCATTTTTTTTTCTAAACTTTTTAAGGTCAATTTGCCTTCTGCAACTTTTCTAATTTATAGAAGTTAAACAGCTACTAAGATATCAACTTTATCCGGATTAGCATCAAATTGTACAAAAGCTTAGCTTGATAACGTCTTTTTTAGATCCAGTTAAATTTCGGGTAAGAATTGGTTAGACTAAAAATAGACACATCATTCTAATCATCTTTTTATTATAGATATTAAAAAGCTACAAATATGAAAAGCTATAAAAAAAGAATCCATTTCAAGTGAAATCCATTTATATACGTAAATAAAACGTTCATTATTCAAAATTTTATAAATACAAAATGCATTGATACAATTAAACTATCTTTGCATAAAAAATAATCAATGCAGTTTTCTGAATTACCTTTACATAAATCCATCTTAAAAGCAGTTGCTGAAGAGCGATTTCACAGACCAACCCAAGTACAAGAAAAAGCAATTCCTTTAGTTTTAGCTAAAAAAAACGTAATTGTTTCTGCACAAACAGGTACTGGAAAAACTGCTGCTTTTGCTTTGCCAATAATTCAGCTTTTATTAGACAAAGAAGTAGAAGAGGATAAAAAAACTAAAAAGAAGATAAAATCTTTAATTATAACACCAACTCGTGAGTTGGCAATACAAATTTTAGAGAATTTTGTAAGCTATACCAAATACACAGATTTAAAAACTACCGCTGTTTTTGGAGGTGTATCTTTAGAACCTCAAAAAGAAATATTAGGTAAAGGTGTAGATGTTTTAGTTGCAACTCCTGGTAGATTAATTGATTTACAATTACAAGGAAACATCGATTTAAGTGCTATTGAAATTTTTGTTTTAGATGAAGCAGATTTAATGCTAGACATGGGCTTTATTGCCGATGTTAAAAAAATAGAAGCATTATGTCCTAAGCAAAAACAAACATTACTTTTTTCTGCAACAATTCCAGAAAAAATAGATGAATTGGCTAAAAGGATTTTAAAAAGTCCCATTAAGATTGAAATAAATCCAGAAGAAACTACCGCAAAAAATATTGGTCAGTTATTGTATTATCTTCCAAAGAAAAACAAAACCGATTTATGTTTGCATTTGTTAAGAAACACCATAAACGGGAAAATAATTATTTTTAGACGTACAAAGTTTGGTGTCGATAAATTAGAAGAATCACTACTTAAAAACGGGTATAAAGTTACGAGTATTCATGGTGATAAAACCCAAGCTATACGTAACAAAGCTATAGAAGATTTTAAAGATAAAAAAGCAAATATTTTAATTGCGACAGATGTTGCAGCGCGTGGAATTGACATTACAAATGTAGATGCCATTATTAATTTTGATATACCAAACATACCAGAAACGTATATTCACAGAATTGGTAGAACTGGTAGAGCTGGTAAATCTGGAATTGCATTTTCTTTCTGCTCTCCAGATGAAAATGCATATATTAAATTAATTGAAACTTTAATTGAAAAAAGAATTAAAATTATTGCAGAACATCCTTACCCTATTGCTCCTCCAAAACACAGAAAAAAACAACCAAACACGGAAAGCAAACATAACAAAGGAAGAAAGTCTGAAGCTTCTAAGAAGAATAAAAAACGTTGGTATTAAACTTAGCCCACCTTTTAAAATTATAGCATAAAAAACCCCAAGTGAAAACTTGGGATTTTTTGTAAATAGAGGAAAAAGTTCAATTAATCTCTAAATCATTTCTCTTATAATACCTTAACAGAACAACCAATTGCTCTTGTGGTTGTTTTTGTTGGTTTTTTGCCTAACAATAAAGCATCAATAACATTTTCTACATATTTTTCTGTTACAGCATCTTCATCTCTAGAACTATTGTCTATTGCACCAATATATTCAACTTTCATACTTGGCTTGCTTACAATAAACACATGTGGTGTTTTTGTTGCTCCAAATTTAGGATATACCTTTTGCCCTTCATCTAACAAATAAGGAAACATGAATCCTTTTTCTGCTGCTCTAACCTTCATGTCTTCTAAACTATCTCCTTTAGATGCTTTTGGGTCATTTGGATTAATTGAAATTACAGGAAAACCTAATTTCTTATATTTTAAATCTAAAGCAATTATTCTATCTTCATTAGCTATAGAATACGGACACGTATTGCACGTAAAAATGATAACAAATCCCTTTGCATCAGAATAATCTGATAAAGAAACCATTCTATCATCAATATTTTTTAACTTAAAATCTTCTATAGTGTCACCTACCTGGTAACCATCTGCAGTTTTTATAGTAAAAGCACTTGCTAATAAAACTACAAATAATATTAAAATTGATTTTGTATATTTCATATCGTTCATTTATTCGTTTATAAAATCGTTTTTAATTCAGACTCTAGTTTTTCATAATCAAAAGATTGTTCGTAAAACTTTCTACCTTTTGCATTGTAAATTAATGTGGCAGGTAATGCTCCAGACCAAGTAGAATCGATTGCTTTAATCCAAACATCTTCATTTATATCATTTAATAAAACCACTTTAGACTGTAAATTATGTTTATTAATAAAAGGAATTAATCTTTTATCTACTTGTTTAGGAAAATCTAAACTCACCAAAATAACCTCTACATTTTTAGCTTCATATTCTTGGTTTAATTTTTCAAACGCAGGTAATTCTTTTACACAAGGCGCACACCAAGTTGCCCAAAAATTTACTACATACGTTTTACCATCATTTTTTTCTAACAAAGGCTTTAACTCATTATATGTATAAGACTTTACTGAGCTTACTTTTTGTGATACTTCTTTTACTTCTCCTTTTTTACAGGAAAATAAAAGGGAGAAAAATAACAAAGTATAGAAACCGTTTTTTAGCATTTTATAAACTTACAAAGAAGATATCTTATTAAAAAACAATTAACTAATCCTTAACAAAAAAAAGGTTGTCTAAAAAAGGATTATATATTGTCATACTGAACTTGTTTCAGTATCTCAACGTACTGAATTTCAAAATTCATAAGAATCTGAAATAAATTCAGATTGACAAAAAACGCCCTTTTTAAACAGCCTCTTTTATTAGAAATATTGTTTTTACTAGAAAATATCGTTTAAAATTTTTGCCAAACGAATTCCTCCTTTTTGTAATTGAGTTCTTACAGTTCCTAAATGATCATAAGAATATCTATATTTTAAATTCTCACCAACTTTTACAGATTTATAAACTTCTTTTGTAACTTCATGAACTTCATCTACCCAATCTACAACTGTTCCTTTTTCAATAGCTTTAATTTCTGCTTTTGATAAATCTTTGGCGTTTTCAGCCAGTTCTATATAACTCATGTTATATTCTTCTATTATTTTAGAATCCCAAACCGAGTGTAAGTTTGTACCCTTACCAAACCACTGCAATTGTATTGTATTTCCTCCTTTATCTTCTCTTTGCCCAACATGCATTGGTTGGTGTAAATCTCCAACTAAATGTACCAACATTTTTAAATAGAAAACTTTATCTTCTTCAGAACTATTATCATTCTTTAAAACCGCTACACATTTATAGATACCAGTAACAATATCTCCTGCCGGATTTTTTGCTGCATCTGCATACTTTTCATCTAAGCCCATATTTACATAATGCCAAGAATAAAATTCATTGTATTTTTTATCAGATTTTATTTCATCACCAAAGGTGGATACAAAAGCCAAACTTTGTCCCTTTAACAATTTATCAATTTTTCTTTTTGCTTTTTTTGTTAAATGATGTTCTGCTATTTTACCTGTAGTTCTATGTCCTGTTGGTCCCCAAAAAACAGTTTCTTCTGCTGAAAAATTTGAGAATAAAAATATCGATAGTATAAAAAGTACTTTAATCTTCATCTTATGTTTTTAAAATTATGTTTCAACAAATTTATAAAATTATTCTTCACCAAATTTGTAATTCTCAAAAATAATATTATATCTTTACGATATGATTTTAATATCACTTTAAATAAATTTATATGAAAGCAGAGAAAATTATTAAACCAGCAAACGGTTATTTAATGTTATTAATAGTAATACTATTATTTATTGGTGGTATTGTATTGTCTACTATAGAAGAAACAATTATGTATATGGTTGTTAGTTTAATTGGCTTTTTTGGTTTCTTCGGCTTTATTTTGGTAAACCCAAATACTTCTAAAGTGATTTTATTATTTGGTAAATATGTAGGAACCATTAAAACGAATGGTTTGTATTGGGCAAATCCCTTATTTAGAAAAAAAACAATTTCTTTAAGAGCTAGTAATTTCGATTCTGAACGTTTAAAAGTAAATGATAAATTAGGAAATCCGATTATGATTTCTACCATTTTGGTTTGGAGAGTAACAGATACGTATAAAGCTGCTTTTGATGTTGATAATTACGAAAACTTTGTACGAGTACAAACAGATGCTGCTGTAAGAAAATTAGCAAGTATGTATCCGTATGATAATTTTGCAGATGAAGGCCATGACGAAGATATTACTTTACGTTCTAGTGTTAACGAAGTTTCTGAAGCTTTAGAAAAAGAAATTGACGAACGTTTAACAATTGCAGGTATTGAAGTTTTAGAAGCAAGAATTGGATATTTAGCCTATGCTAATGAAATTGCTTCTGCCATGTTAAAAAGACAACAAGCAACTGCAATTGTAGCTGCAAGACATAAAATTGTACAAGGTGCTGTGGAAATGGTAGAAATGGCTTTAAACGAATTAAGTAGAAAACAAATTGTTGAGTTAGATGATGAACGCAAAGCAGCAATGGTAAGTAATTTATTAGTTATTTTGTGTGGAGATAAAGAAGCGTCTCCGGTTGTAAATGCAGGTACTTTGAGTCATTAAAATATCATATATCTAAATAGAAGCCTAAAAAACTAAAATATGAAAGAGTACAAATTTTTAAAACAAAAAATAAGTTGGTCTAACAGCCAGAAAAACTTTGAAGACGAAATAAATGAACACGCTAAACAAGGTTGGCGCGTAATTAATGTATATGCAAATACCAATGGTGGCGTTTATGCCGTTTTGGAAAAAGATAAAAATCGTTAAAATGAAAATTTTTAAAGAAGAACAAAGTTTTAGACAAACTTGGTTAATTGTAGTATTAATTATCGCCTCCATTGTTCCTGTAGCAATGATGATAAAAAAATACTTAAAAGCAGATACAACGTTATCTACACAAGAGTTTTTAATTACAATTGGTGTTATTCTATTATCGATTTCATTAATTTTCTTCTTTAAACTAACAACCAAAATTGATGAAGTAGGAATTCATTACCAGTTTTTCCCTTTGCATTTTAAGGTGAAAACAATTCCTTGGAATACAATTTCTAAAGCTTATGTAAGAAAGTATCAACCTATAAGTGAGTTTGGTGGTTGGGGATTAAGAGGTGGCTTCTTTTTTAATAAAGGAAAAGAAAAAGCTGTAAATGTTTCTGGTGATATTGGCATTCAATTAATACTTAAAAATGGAGAAAAGTTATTAATAGGAACTCTATTAAAAGAAGAAGCAAAAAGAGTTTTAGAAACTTATAATTCAAAAATAAATTAATATGATTCGTTTTATCACTTATTTAGCTATCACATTTTTTGGGACATTTATTTCTTTAGCACAAGTAAAATCCGAAGAAATTTTAATAAAAAATGGAGCAATAGAACTTCCAGGAACCTTAACTTTTACAGAAGAAAATTCGCCTTTAATTATTTGGGTTCATGGTTCTGGACCTGTAGACAGAAACGGAAATCAGCCTGCACAAAATGTAAAAGCAAACTACATTAAACAATTTAGAGATTCTATCAATAAAAAAGATATTGCTTTTTATAGTTACGATAAAAGAACAGCTAACAAGAATAATAGCAAATTACTAGCAAATACAAAAATTACAGATTTTGCTGTAGATGTAGAAAAAGTAATCACCTATTTTAAAAACGAAAAGCATTTTTCTAAAATTATTTTAGTTGGCCATAGTCAAGGTTCATTAATTGCAATGATGGCTTCTAAAGAGGTCGATAAATACATCTCTATTGCTGGTACAGGAGAACAAATTGATGAAACCATTATAAAACAAATCACAAAAAACAATGCTCCATTAGGTGTCGCGGCCAGGAAACAATTTGATACTTTAAGAGTAAGAGGTAAAATTGAAACTGTACATCCGTTTTTAATGAGCATATTTGGCAAACCAAATCAGGCTTTTTTATACGATTGGATGCAGTTAAACCCCAAAACCGAGATTAAAAAACTAACTATTCCTATTTTAATTATTAATGGTGATAAAGATATTCAGGTAAGCATAGAAGATGCTAAAATGTTGCATGCTGCAAATACAGATTCTAAATTGGTAATTATAGAAAACATGAATCATGTTTTAAAGGACATTCAAAAAGAAGAAGACAATCTAAAATCTTACTATTCTTCGGAATACCAAATCTCAGATAAACTAATAAAAACCATTAGTTTATTTATAAAAAAATAACATGGCAAAGAAAAAAGCATTCGCGTTGCGAGTAAATGAAGACATGATAAAAGCAATTGAAAAATGGGCTGCAGATGAATTTCGTTCTACAAACGGACAAATAGAATGGATGCTTATGCAAGCACTTAAAAAAGCAAAAAGAGAACCCACCAAAAAAGAAGATTAAAAGTAGGTCTTTGAAAAGTACTAAGCAAATATAACATCAACAAGAATATTCCCTTACTATAAGCCTAAGCAGAACCATTTCCTTTAACCAAAGGATTAAAACAACCTAAATATTAATAATAGATGCTCAATTTATATTGAGCGTTTAGTAATTTGTATATTGCCTATTTGATAAAAGTTTGGTAAACCTATTTTTGGTGTCTAATTATGCAAAACAAAAAATTATTAATTAATTTATAGTTTTAAGCTTTTAATTATATGAGCTATAATATATACTCTATAACAGATAAATATTACAAAAAAATTGCTACTGGTTTGCATGAATACTGCTTTTGTCAAGATGTAACTATTTTAGCTAACTTTTTATAAAAATTAACTAAAAGACTTATAATCAAACAGTACAAGCATAAGTATCCTTAAAAAAATAAATGAAAGCTAAGAATAAAATTAGGCTATTTTTACACAAAATTTTTAAATAGTAATCTTTATAGGTTGCAAGTAGAAATTATTTTAAAAACAGACTTTAAAAAAACAATTTAAGTATGACAACACCCACTTTTACAAATGATGCAATCGTTTTTGGAATCTTAATGTTATCACTCGGTTTCGTTTTCTATACAGAAAATATAAAAAGTGGTTTCTGGCATAAGTTTTATAAGATTGTACCTGGTTTATTTATGGCCTATTTTATTCCTGCAATTTTTACTACTGCCGGCATCATATCCCCAGAATGGGAAACCTTAAACACTGCGGGAGAAGTTGTAAAAGGAAAATCGCAATTGTATTATATTTCTAGTCGATTTTTATTGCCTGCTGCCCTAGTTTTAATGACTTTAAGCATCGATTTAAAAGCTATTTTTAACCTAGGTTCTAAAGCATTAATTATGTTTTTTACGGGTACTGTAGGTATTATTATTGGAGGACCAATAGCAATTCTACTAATTTCAATTTTCTCTCCAGAAACGGTTGGAGGTTCTGACTTTGATGCTGTTTGGCGTGGTTTATCTACACTTGCAGGAAGTTGGATTGGTGGTGGTGCAAACCAAACAGCCATGTTAGAAATTTATAAATACAACCCTGCAAAATATGGAGGAATGGTCTTTGTAGATATAGTAGTCGCTAATGTTTGGATGGCTATCTTATTAATAGGAATTGGTAAAAAAGATAAAATAGACAAGTGGTTGGGTGCAGATACTTCTGCCATTGAAGATCTAAAAGATAAAGTATCTTTATTTACTAAAAAAGTAAAAAGGAATCCTTCTGTAACAGACTTTATGATAATTCTTGCTATTGCATTTGGTACCGTTGGTTTAGGTCATTTTACTGCAGCATATTTAAGTGCTTTTTTCAGTGAATTAGTTGCTAGTATAGAATCTGAAACTTGGAGAAACATCTTTACTTTCTTAGGTTCTAGTTTCTTTTGGTTAATTAGTATTTCTACAGTTATTGCAGTGCTTTTATCTTTTACAAAAGCAAAAAATTACGAAGGTGCAGGTGCAAGCAAAATTGGAAGTGTATTTATTTATATTCTGGTTGCTACCATTGGTATGAAAATGGATTTAGCAATGATTTTTGATAATGTAGGTTTAATTGCTATTGGCCTTGTTTGGATGTCTATTCATGCTGGATTATTAATTATAGTTGCCAAATTAATTAAAGCTCCTTATTTCTTTTTAGCACTTGGTAGTCAAGCTAATGTTGGTGGTGCAGCTTCTGCCCCAATTGTAGCACAAGCATTTCATCCTTCTTTAGCTACTGTTGGTGTTTTGTTAGCCGTTTTTGGGTACGCAATAGGGACAATTGGTGCAATTTTATGTACTATTTTAATGGAATTATCGGCAACACTTTAAAAAAAATGAGCATATTTGCATACGAAAAATATAGATTTATGAAGAAAATTATTACGCTTTTAGTCCTATCAATTTTAATTACGGCATGTTCTTCTAAAAAAGAAGGAAATATGACTGTACAAGGTCAAATTAAAGGTCTTAAAAAAGGAACTCTATACCTTCAAAAAATGAAAGATACATTATTAGTATCTGTAGATTCTGTAAAATTATTAGGTAGTGATAAATTTACTTTAATTGATAATGTAGAATCTCCTGTATTATATTATTTAACATTTGATGGAAATACAAGTGATAAAAGGATTTTATTTTTTGGTGAAAAAGGAATTATTACCATTAATGATAATGTAGAAAATTTTGGTTACGCTCCAAAAATAACAGGCTCTAAAAATCAAGAAATTTTAGATAATTATAATATAATTAAAAATAAATTTCAGGATCAGCGATTAGAATTCATCAAAAAAGATTTTGATGCTAAAAAAGCAAACGACCAAGAATTAGTTACTCAATTAGAGAGAGACTATCAGAATCTTGTAAAAAGAAGAGTTCTATATACTACTAATTTTGCAATTACAAATGCAGGTTTAGAAGTAGCGCCTTACATTGGATTAACAGAAATGTATGATGCTAGTTTAAAAATGTTAGATACGGTAAACAATTCTTTAACTGATAAAGTAAAAAACTCTGATTACGGAATACGTTTTCAAGAATACTTAAATTCAATCAAAGAAAAATAGTGAAAATATTTTATTCTATTAACTAAAAAAAACGAGCAAATTGCTCGTTTTTTTTTAGTTTTAAAAAGTGACAAACAGTCAATTTTAAAATATAATAAATACATTTCAAACTTCTTTTATCTAAAAAATGATTGCATTTTAAGAACAATTATAAGTAGTTGAAACATATATCTTTAATCTCTAATTAAAGGCAATGTAGAGCATCTAAGTAATCCTTCTTGCTTTGCTATTTGCGAATAGGATACTTCTTCTACGGTAAAACCATTATCTCTAAGCCAGGTATTTAATCTTGTAAAGTTTTTTTCTGAAATAATTACTTCTTCAGAAATTGAAAAAATATTACTATTCATGCTATACATTTCTTCTTTTGTTATTTCAAAAATGTTTTCCTTTCCAAAAAAATCTACTAACCATTCATATTCTCTTTCAATTAAAAAACCATTTTTATGAAGAATAGCTTTGTCTTTTCCTATTGGCTGAAAACAGCAGTCTAAATGCAATGCGTTATCTTTTGCATCTGTATTTGATTTTCTTAACTCAAAAGATTTTACTTTTTTATGAGGAAATAATTCTTGAAGAGAAATTACAGCGTCCATATTAGTACGTGCTGTAATAAAATCTGAATAATCGCTACCCGAATATGTCCCAACAAAAATATACTCATTCCAAGGCATTACATCACCACCTTCTATATGACATTCTTTAGGTAAAACAGCCACTTTTAAAGGGTCTATTTGTGATATTACTTTATCTATTGCCTTATACTCTTTTTCTCTATCTGGAAGAATATTAGCTTCTATAAAAGTATCATCAATTACAAAAGCAATATCTCTAGAAAATATTTGATTGTAATTTTCAATTATATCTGGCCTAAATACTTCTACATTATACCTTTTTAAAACTTCAGCAACAGCTTCCATCTCTAAGTTCATTGCAGATTCTTTAGGGTATGTACCCGCTAAAACATGCTCTATACTTTTAGGGTCATAGCAGTCTTCTACTCTTGGCACACCTCCATTACTTTTGGCAGTACCTAAAATTACAGCCCTTAATCTTGAGGTTTCGTTTTTAATATTTAGTTCTAACATAGATAATATGGATAAAAAAAGCTTCATAAAATATGAAGCTTTGTTTTTGTAAATGTAATAAAATTTATCTTTTTTCTATTTCAACAAATGGTCTGTAATTTTCACCTGTATAAATTTGACGTGGTCTACCTATTGGTTCTTTGTTAAGACGCATTTCTTTCCATTGAGCAATCCAACCTGGTAAACGTCCTAAAGCAAACATTACTGTAAACATTTCTGTTGGTATTCCCATAGCTCTGTAGATTATACCTGAATAGAAATCTACATTAGGGTATAATTTTCTTTCTACAAAATAAGGATCACTTAAAGCTTCTTGCTCTAGACTTCTAGCGATATCTAAAATAGGATCTGTAACACCTAAATCATTTAAAACTTCATCTGCTGCAGCTTTAATAATTTTAGCTCTAGGATCAAAGTTTTTATAAACTCTATGTCCAAATCCCATTAAACGGAAAGAATCATTTTTATCTTTTGCTTTAGCCATGTATTTTTTAGTGTCTCCACCATCAGCTTTTATACCTTCTAACATTTCTAAAACAGCCTGATTTGCTCCACCATGTAATGGTCCCCAAAGTGCAGATATTCCTGCAGAAAGAGATGCAAATAATCCTGCATGAGAAGAACCTACAATTCTTACTGTAGACGTAGAACAGTTTTGCTCATGATCTGCATGTAAAATTAATAATTTATCTAAAGCATCTTTAACAATTGGGTTAATTACAAAATCTTCATTAGGTTGTTTAAACATCATGTACATTAAATTCTCAACGTACCCTAAAGATTTTTTTCCGTAATTTAAGTGCATTCCTTGTTTCTTGCGCATAGTCCAAGCAACTAAAACAGGAAATTTAGCCATAATACGCACAATAGCATTGTACATATCTTCAGTAGACTCTATGTTCACAGAAGATGGATTAAAAGCTGTTAATGCACTTGTTAAAGAAGACAAAACACCCATTGGATGTGCTGTTTTAGGAAAAGCTTCTAATATTTTTCTAACATCATCATCTACTAATGAATGATCTCTAATATCTTTATGAAATTTTTCTAATTGTTCATTAGTTGGTAAATTTCCAAATATTAAAGCGTAAGATACTTCTAAAAAGTCTCCTTTTTCAGCCAATTCTTCAATTGAATAACCTCTATAGCGTAAAATACCTTTTTCACCGTCTAAGAAAGTAATAGCACTTTCACAAGAACCTGTGTTCTTAAAACCAGGATCAATAGTTATCACTCCATTAGTTACTCCTCTTAAAGTTTTAATATCTATGGCTACTTCATTTTCTGTTCCTTTTACAAGTGGAAATTCATAAGATTTATCTCCAATTTGTAATTTAGCTGTATCTGACATTTAATGATGATTTTTTAGTATTGTTAAGTTTGACGAAGATACCAAATTTTCGAGCATTTTAAAAGGGTCTAGTAATAGATTTTAGAAATTTTAAAATAAAAGTAATTTATATGAATATAAAACAAAAAAAACCTCATAATTTCTTATGAGGTAGTATTATATTTAAAAAAAATATTTTTATAGGTTAAAAGCTTTTAAACCTGGAAAATAAGCAGTTGCTCCCAATTCTTCTTCAATACGTAATAATTGGTTGTATTTTGCCATTCTATCAGAACGAGAAGCAGAACCAGTTTTTATTTGTCCACAGTTTAATGCTACTGCTAAATCTGCAATAGTATTATCTTCTGTTTCACCAGATCTATGAGACATTACTGAAGTATAACCTGCATTTTTAGCCATATTTACAGCTGCAATAGTTTCTGTTAAACTACCAATTTGGTTTACTTTAATTAAGATAGAGTTTGCAATACCGTTTTCAATACCCTTAGATAAACGTTCTACATTAGTTACAAATAAATCATCACCAACTAATTGTACTTTATCTCCAATTAATTCTGTTAAATATTTTGTACCATCCCAATCATTTTCATCCATTCCATCCTCAATAGAGATAATAGGATATTTTACAGTCAATTCAGCTAAATAATCTGCTTGTTCTTTACTTGAACGGATAACACCTTTATCACCTTCAAATTTTGTGTAATCGTATTTACCATTCACATAAAATTCTGCAGCTGCACAATCTAATGCAATTTTAATTTCTTCACCAAAAACATAACCAGCATTTTTAACTGCTAATGCGATAGTTTCAATAGCATCTTCTGTACCTCCTGGTAAATTTGGTGCAAAACCACCTTCATCTCCAACAGCAGTTGATAAATTTCTATCGTGTAAAACCTTTTTAAGATTATGAAAAATTTCAGAACCCATTTTCATTGCTTCTGTAAATGTTTTTGCCTTAACTGGCATAATCATAAATTCTTGAAATGCAATTGGAGCATCAGAATGAGAACCACCATTAATGATATTCATCATTGGTAATGGTAAAGTATTAGCAGAAACACCACCTACATATCTATATAAAGGCATTCCTAACTCATTAGCAGCAGCTTTAGCAGCAGCCAAAGAAACTCCTAAAATAGCATTAGCTCCTAAATTAGATTTATTTGGAGTACCGTCTAAATCAATCATTAATTGATCAATAGTATTTTGCTCAAAAACAGAAGTACCTAACAATTCTGGTGCAATAATATTATTTACATTAGATACTGCTGTTAAAACACCTTTACCCATGTAATCTTTACCACCATCACGTAATTCTACTGCTTCGTGCTCTCCTGTAGAAGCTCCAGAAGGAACTGCTGCTCTACCTAAAATACCATTTTCTGTAGTTACATCTACTTCAACTGTTGGATTACCTCTTGAATCAAAAATTTGACGTGCGTGAACGCTAATTATTATACTCATTATATTTATTATTTAATTAATTTATGTCTTTAATTTATACTGCTAATTTACAAAAAACCACTCATAAATGAGTGGTTTTAAATAGTTACTTACGAAAACGTTTTCAGTTGAATTAAATTAACGAATGTTAACTTATCACTGATTTAGCTTCCTTAATATTTTCTATAAATTGATCAAATAAATACTCAGAATCGTGCGGTCCTGGGCTTGCTTCTGGGTGGTATTGTACAGAAAAAACATTCTTGTTTTTCATACGAATACCTGCAACAGTATGATCATTTAAATGTACATGTGTAATTTCTACATTGTCATTCGCTTCCGTTTCTTCTCTATTGATAGCAAAACCATGATTTTGAGAAGTAATTTCTCCTTTACCAGTCAATAAGTTTTTTACAGGGTGATTAATTCCTCTATGACCATTGTGCATTTTATAGGTAGAAATTCCATTAGCTAAAGCAATCACCTGATGACCTAAACAGATACCAAATAATGGTAAATTTCTTTTTATAATTTCTTTAGCAACTTCTTGCGCTTCAATTAATGGTTCTGGATCTCCAGGTCCATTAGAAATAAAATAACCATCAGGATTAAAAGCAGATAAATCCTCAAATTTAGCGTTGTAAGGAAACACTTTTATATAAGCTCCTCTTTTTACTAAGTTTCTTAAAATATTCTTTTTAATACCAATATCTAAAGCAGATATTTTAATTTCAGAATTCTCATCACCTACAAAATAAGGTTCTTTTGTAGATACTTTAGAAGCCAACTCTAAGCCTTCCATAGTAGGTACAGCAGATAACTGTTTTTTTAATGCTTCAATATTATCTACATCTGTAGATATAATAGCATTCATTGCTCCATTATCTCTAATATAAGCTACTAATGCTCTAGTATCAACATCAGAAATAGCAACAAGATTATGCTTTGTAAACCAATCTTTTAAATTACCATTAGAATCTACTCTAGAATGTGTAAAACTAAAATTTCTACAAATTAAACCTGAAATTTTTATTCCATCAGATTCAACTTCATTATCATTTACCCCATAATTACCAATATGAGCATTTGTTGCAACCATTAATTGACCAAAATATGAAGGGTCTGTAAAAATTTCTTGATATCCTGTCATACCTGTATTAAAACAGATTTCTCCAGTAGAAGTTCCTTCGATTCCTACGGATTTACCATAAAAAATTGTTCCATCTGCTAATAAGACAAGCGCCTTTTTTCGTGTTTGATATTTCATTGATAGTTGTTGTGTTTCTTAGTACAAAAATATAAAAAAAGGGATAAACGTAAACGCTTATCCCTTTATATAAATTAAAAAATTTTCATTTTTTATTCTTCAGATTTTTCTTCTGTTGCTGTTCCTTCTACCTGTGGAGTATCTGCTTTTTTACTTTTTCCTCTACGTGTAGTTTTCTTAGCTTTTTTACCATTAGGATTGTAAATTTCGTTGTAATCAACTAATTCTACCATTGCCATAGGAGCATTATCCCCTTGACGATTTCCTAACTTAATAATACGAAGATAACCTCCTGGTCTATCTGCTACTTTTACAGAGATTTCTTTAAATAATTCTGTAACTGCATATTTATCACGTAAGTGAGAAAATACAACACGTCTGTTGTGAGTAGTATCACTTTTAGACTTTGTTATTAATGGTTCTGCAAAAACTCTTAATGCTTTTGCTTTAGCCACTGTAGTGTTAATACGTTTATGTTCTATTAAAGAACATGTCATATTAGCTAACATTGCCTTTCTGTGTGAAGTAGTTCTTCCTAAATGATTATGCTTTTTTCCGTGTCTCATGACCTTTGTTTTATAATTTCATCTTGCATCAACTCGTTATGAGGAGCAAATTATGAAAAATTAATCTCTATCTAATTTGTATTTTGTTAAATCCATACCGAAACTTAAACCTTTAACAATCACTAATTCTTCTAGTTCTGTTAATGATTTTTTACCAAAGTTTCTAAACTTCATTAAATCACTTTTGTTAAAAGAAACTAAATCTCCTAATGTATCCACTTCTGCAGCCTTTAAACAATTTAAAGCTCTAACAGATAAATCCATGTCGATTAATCTAGTTTTTAATAACTGACGCATGTGTAATGATTCCTCATCATACGTTTCTGTTTGTGCGATTTCATCTGCCTCTAAAGTGATACGCTCATCAGAGAATAACATAAAGTGGTGGATTAATATTTTTGCAGCTTCAGTTAATGCATCTTTAGGATTGATTGATCCATCAGTATCGATATCGAAAACTAATTTCTCATAATCCGTTTTTTGTTCTACACGAAAATTTTCGATTGCATACTTTACATTCTTAATTGGTGTGTAGATAGAATCTGTAAAGATTGTTCCTATTGGTGCTGAAGCTTTTTTATTTTCTTCTGCAGGCACAAATCCTCTACCTTTTTCTATAGTAATTTCTGCATTTAACTTTACAGACTTATCCATGTTACAGATTACTAAATCTGGATTCAATACTTGAAAACCAGAGATAAATTTCTGTAAGTCTCCTGCAGTAAACTGCTCTTGACCAGATAATGAAATAGATACAGTTTCTCTATCTGTTTCTTCTATTTGTTTCTTAAAACGAACTTGTTTTAAGTTTAAAATAATTTCTGTAACGTCTTCTACAACTCCAGATACAGTAGAAAACTCGTGCTCTACACCATCAATTCTTAATGATGTAATTGCAAACCCCTCTAAAGAAGATAAAAGAACTCTTCTTAAAGCGTTTCCTATTGTTAAACCAAAACCTGGTTCTAAAGGTCTAAACTCAAATCTACCTGTAAAATCAGTAGATTCAATCATAATAACCTTATCTGGTTTTTGAAAATTTAAAATTGCCATTCTCTTCGTTTTAATTGTTACTCGGTTGCGCGGTTTATAAACGTGAAGAAATGTTTATAAACCCTTTGGCCGAATTTCAATGTGATTAATTTATTACTTAGAATATAATTCTACGATTAATTGTTCTTTGATGTTTTCTGGAATTTGTAATCTTTCTGGTGCTTTTACAAAAGTTCCAGATTTAGTATCTGTGTTCCAAGTTAACCATTCGAAAACATTGCTGTTAGAAGCTAATGCATTTTCAATAGCACTTAAAGATTTAGATTTCTCTCTTACAGCTACAACATCTCCTTCATTTAAACTATAAGAAGGTATGTTAACTATTTCTCCATTAACAGTAATGTGTCTGTGAGAAACTAATTGACGAGCTCCACTTCTAGAGTTAGAAACCCCCATTCTGTAAACAACATTATCTAAACGAGATTCACATAATTGTAATAAGATTTCACCTGTAATCCCAGAAGCAGCTTGTGCTTGTTTAAACAAGTTACTGAATTGACGCTCTAAAATACCATAAGTATATTTCGCTTTTTGCTTCTCCATTAATTGAGTTGCATATTCAGATTTCTTTCCTCTTCTTCTTGCATTTCCATGCTGTCCTGGAGGGAAATTTCTTTTTTCGAAGTTTTTATCTTCTCCAAAAATTGCTTCACCAAACTTACGAGCAATTTTAGTTTTTGGTCCTGTATATCTTGCCATTTCTTTTGTTGTTATAGATAGGGATTATGAATTAAGGCTTTCTCCTTCGATAATCTTGTTCCTATCAAGTTAAAAAATTAAATTATACTCTTCTTCTCTTCGGTGGACGACATCCATTATGAGGAATAGGTGTAACATCAATAATTTCTGTTACTTCAATACCTGCATTATGAATAGATCTAATAGCAGATTCTCTACCATTACCCGGTCCTTTTACATACACTTTTACTTTACGTAAACCTGCTTCTTTTGCAACGTTTGCACAATCTTCTGCGGCTAATTGAGCTGCATATGGAGTATTCTTTTTAGAACCTCTAAAACCCATTTTACCAGCAGATGACCAAGAAATAACGTCACCTTTTTTATTTGTTAAAGAAATAATGATATTGTTAAAAGATGCAGTTACGTGCGCCTCTCCAATAGCATCAATTATTACTTTACGCTTTTTTGAACTTGCTTTTGCCATAATTTTTCAGTTTTAGTAATTTAGTTTTCTAACTTTATAGTCAAGACTATTATTAGATCTTTATTACTTTATCTAACTTATTTTTTCTTGTTAGCTACAGTTTTTCTCTTACCTTTTCTTGTACGAGAGTTATTCTTAGTTCTTTGTCCTCTTAAAGGAAGACCAAGTCTATGACGAATACCTCTTTGACAACCGATATCCATCAAACGTTTGATGTTAATCTGTACCTCAGAACGTAGTTCACCTTCAATAGTGAAAGATCCTACTTGTTCTCTAATTGCTGCGATTTGATCATCTGTCCAATCTTGAACTTTAATGCTCTCATCTACTTTTGCTTCTGCTAGAACTTTAATTGCTCTGCTGCTTCCTATACCAAAGATGTAAGTTAATGCGATAACACCTCTTTTATTCTTTGGAATATCAATACCTGCTATTCTTGCCATTACCCTTGTCTTTGTTTAAATCTAGGATTTTGTTTATTAATCACGTATAATCTACCTTTCCTGCGAACTATTTTGCAGTCGGCACTTCTTTTTTTAACTGATGCTCTAACTTTCATCTGTTTTGTTTTTTTAGTATCTGTAAGTAATTCTTGCCTTTGATAAATCGTATGGGCTCATTTCTAATTTCACCTTATCTCCAGGTAATAATTTGATATAATGCATACGCATTTTACCAGAAATGTGTGCCGTAACAATATGTCCATTTTCTAATTCTACACGAAACATTGCATTAGATAATGCTTCTGTAATTGTTCCGTCTTGCTGAATTGCTGATTGTTTAGCCATATTATTTATTCGATTTTCTGTTGCTATTTCCCGCTTTCATTAAACCATCATAATGACGATTTAATAAGTACGAATTAATTTGTTGCAACGTATCAATTGCAACTCCAACCATAATTATTAATGATGTACCACCATAAAACATGGCCCAACTCTGTTGTACTCCAAACTGAACTACAATTGATGGTAAGATTGATAATGCTGCTAAAAATAACGATCCTGGGAACGTAATTCTAGATAATACAGAATCTAATCTATCTGCTGTGTCTTTTCCTGGTCTAATTCCTGGTATAAAACCACCACTTCTTTTTAAATCATCCGCCATTTTATTCGTAGGAATAGTAATAGCAGTATAGAAATAACTAAAAATGACAATTAACAATGCAAAAATAACATTGTACCATAAACCATTCATATCCTGTAAACTAGCAATTGCTGGAAATCTCTGAGCCAAAGCAACTGGTAAAAACATAATTGCTTGAGCAAAGATAATAGGCATAACACCTGCTGCATTTAACTTCAAAGGAATATAATCTCTTGAACCTGCAACGTTTTGAACATTTCCTACAACTGTTCTTCTAGCATATTGAACTGCAATCTTTCGAACCGCAGTAACTAATAGCACAGTTAATAAAATTACTACAAACCAAACAATCATTTCTATTAAAACCATCATAATACCACCTGCACCCGCATTTGTTGTTTTAGCAACAAACTCTTGTAAAAATGCAGCTGGAAAGTTAGCAATAATACCTACAGTAATTAATAATGAAATACCATTACCAACACCTTTGTCTGTAATACGCTCACCTAACCACATTGCAAAAATTGTTCCGGCGGTTAAAATGATAATTGATGATACCCAAAAAGTAGCTCCACTTACTAAAAAAGCCTCTGGTCCTAAACCAAATTGAGTTTTAATAGCAGTAATATACGTAGGTGCTTGCACTAACGTAATACCTATTGTTAACCATCTTGTTATTTGTGTAATTTTTTTACGTCCACTTTCGCCATCTTTTTGAAGTTTTTGTAAATAAGGAACCGCAATTCCCATTAACTGAACAACAATAGACGCTGAAATATAAGGCATAATACCAAGTGCCATTACTGACGCTCTAGCAAATGCTCCTCCTGTAAATGCATTCAATAAACCTAAAAGACCTCCAGAAGTACTCTCTTTTAAAGCTGAAAGTTGTAATGGATCTATTCCAGGTAATGGAACAGAAGCCATAAAACGATACACAGCTATTAAACCGATTGTAAGAAGAATTTTATTTTTCAACTCCTCAATACTGAAAATCTCTTTTAATCTATTAATAAAATTCATCATTTACGGGATGTTATAAAGTAACAGCTTCTCCTCCAGCCGCTTCGATAGCTGCTTTTGCTGTTGCTGTAAATTTATGTACAGTTATATTTAATTTAGCTTTTAACTCACCACTCCCTAATATTTTAATTAAGTCGTTTTTCCTTGCCAATCTATTAGCAATTAAAGTATCTAAAGTAACTGTATCTGTTATCTTTCCACTATCAACTAAAGATTGTAATTTATCGATATTGATACCTTGATATTCAACACGATTAATATTTGTGAAACCAAATTTTGGTACACGTCTTTGAAGCGGCATTTGCCCTCCCTCAAAACCAATCTTTTTAGAATAACCAGAACGAGATTTCTGTCCGTTGTGACCTCTTGTAGCGGTACCACCTTTTCCAGATCCTTCACCCCTTGCAATTCTTTTTCCTTTTTTAATGGAACCTTCTGCCGGTGTTAAATTATGTAAACTCATTTTTTTAAATATCTTATTTAATTTCTTCGAAAGAAACTAAGTGTTTAACTGTATTTACCATACCAACTATAGAAGGAGTTGCCTCATGCTCTACAGTTTGGTTCATTTTACGTAAACCTAATGCCTCTAAAGTTCTCTTTTGACTTTGTAGACGTCCGATTTGACTTTTTACTTGTGTAACTTTTATTCTTGCCATCGTTCTTAGGTTTATCCGTTAAATACTTTGTCTAAAGAAATCCCTCTTTGTTTAGCAATACCTGCTGCACTACGTAATTGTAATAAAGCATTAAAAGTTGCCTTAACTACGTTATGAGGATTTGATGATCCTTGAGATTTTGATAATACATCATGAATACCAACTGACTCTAGTACGTGCCTTACAGCACCACCAGCAATAACTCCAGTACCATGAGATGCAGGCTTAAGAAAAACTTTAGCTCCACCAAATTTACCTTTTTGTTCATGAGGTAAAGTTGCATCTAAAATAGGAATTCTAACTAAATTTTTCTTTGCGTCTTCAATTGCTTTTGCAATTGCAGATGCAACATCTTTAGATTTACCTAAACCATGTCCAACAACACCATTACTATCTCCAACAACTACGATTGCAGAGAAACCAAATGCTCTACCACCTTTTGTTACTTTAGTAACACGTTGTACTCCTACTAATCTATCTACAAGATCTAACCCACTAGGTTTTACTCTTTCTACGTTTTTATATCCTTGCATAATTTCTTAAAATTTTAAACCCGCTTCTCTTGCAGCGTCTGCTAATACTTTAACTCTACCGTGATATAAATACCCGTTTCTATCGAAAGCGATTGTTTCAACTCCTGCTTTAGTAGCTTTTTCAGCGATTAATTTACCAACTGCTGTAGCTGCCTCGATTTTAGTACTTGCGTTTATTTCTTTATTTCTAGATGAAACTGAAGCTAATGTCACTCCGTTTACATCGTCTACTAATTGAGCGTAAATTTCCTTGTTACTTCTGTAAACCGATAATCTTGGTTTAGTAGCAGTACCAGAAACAATTTTTCTAATTCTACGCTTAATTCTAGCTCTTCTTTGTAGCTTTGATAATGCCATAATGCTATATATTATGCAGATTTACCTGCTTTTCTTCTTAATATTTCACCAACAAACTTAACTCCTTTACCTTTATAAGGCTCTGGTGCTCTGAAAGAACGAATCTTTGCAGCTATTTGACCAACTAATTGTTTGTCAAATGAAGATAATTTAATGATCGGGTTTTTCCCTTTCTCAGATACTGTTTCTATTTTAACTTCTGGAGCTATCTCTAGAACAATATTATGAGAGAAACCTAAAGCTAAATCTAATTTTTGTCCTTGATTAGATGCTCTATAACCTACACCTACCAATTCTAAATCTTTAGTCCAACCTTTACTTACACCTTCAATCATATTTGCGATTAAAGCTCTCATTAAACCATGTTGTGCTTTATGGTCTTTACTTTCTGATGCTCTATCTAAAGTGATAATACCATCTTCAATTGATACTGTAATTCCTTTAGAAATAGTCTGAGTTAACTCACCTAATTTCCCTTTAACAGTAACAACATTGTCTTTTACGTTAACATCTACACCTTGTGAAATGCTAACAGGATTTTTTCCAATTCTACTCATTTCTATAGATTAATAAACATAACATAAAACTTCTCCTCCAACATTCTCTTGACGTGCTTTTTTGTTTGTCATTACACCCTTAGATGTAGAAACAATAGCAATTCCAAGTCCGTTTAATACTCTTGGCATCTCTGTAGAGCCAACATATTTACGTAAACCTGGTGTACTGATTCGTTGAATCTTTCTAATTACTGATTCTTTTGTTTCTCTTTCGTACTTTAAAGCGATCTTAATTGTCCCTTGAACTTTATCGTCATTGAACTGGTAGCTTAAAATATACCCTTGATCAAACAAAATTTTAGTCATTTCCTTCTTCAAGTTTGAAGCCGGAATTTCCACTACTCTGTGTCCTGCTGCGATTGCATTTCTTACTCTAGTAAGAAAATCCGCGATTGGATCTGTATACATATTTATATAAAATTGCGATTACGGTTTTCAAATATCTCTATTTATGCTACAGATTTCTCTGTGATAAATGAACCTATAATCAGTTAAAATTCTTATACTCAAAAAAAATAGAGCGTGCAAAGATACACATTCTATTTTTATATTTGAGCTTTATTTAAAATTATCTACCAAGATGCCTTTTTAACACCTGGTATTAAACCTTGATTGGCCATTTCTCTAAAAGTAACACGAGATAAACCAAATTGTCTCATATATCCTTTTGGACGTCCAGTTAATTTACATCTATTATGCATTCTAACTGGTGAAGCGTTTTTAGGTAATTTTTGCAATGCATCATAGTCTCCAGCTTCTTTTAAAGCTTTTCTCTTTTCAGCATATTTTGCAACAGTTGCTGCTCTCTTACGCTCACGCGCTTTCATTGATTCTTTAGCCATTTCTTAATTTTTTTTGAATGGTAAACCTAATTCTCCTAATAATGATTTAGCTTCTTTATCAGTAGCTGCAGATGTTACAAATGTAATATCCATTCCACTAATTTTTTTAACTTGATCAATATTAATCTCTGGGTAGATGATTTGTTCAGTAATACCTAAATTGTAATTACCTCTTCCATCAAAACCATTAGCTTTTATACCGTTAAAGTCTCTTACACGTGGTAAAGAAGCGGTAACTAATCTATCTAAAAATTCATACATTTTATCTCCACGTAAAGTAACTTTAACACCAATTGGCATTCCTTTACGTAATTTAAATGCAGCAATATCTTTTTTAGACATTGTAGAAACAGCCTTTTGACCAGTAATTTTAGTCAACTCTTCTAAAGCATAATCTATTAATTTCTTATCTGCAATTGCAGCACCAACACCTTTAGAAACAACTATTTTTTCTAATTTTGGCACTTGCATTACATTCTTATAACTGAATTCTTCAGTAAGAGCACTTATAACTCTTTCCTTGTATTCTGCTTTTAATCTTGGTACGTAACTCATGATTATTCTTATTTTTTAGTTTTTTTAGAGACTCTAGTCTTAGTATCTCCATCAACCTTATAACCTACTCTCACAGCTACACCATCTTCTACTAACATTAAGTTAGATATATGAAGTGAAGCTTCTTTCTTTACAATACCACCTTGAGGGTTTTGAGCGCTAGGTTTAGTGTGCTTAGAAACTAAGTTAACACCTTCTACTAAAACTCTATCCTTCTCTTTAATGATTTGTAAAACCTTTCCTTCAGATCCTTTATGATCTCCTGCAATTACTTTTACAGTATCTCCTGATTTTAATTTGAACTTCTTCATCTTGTATAATGATTTAAAGCACTTCAGGTGCTAATGATACTATTTTCATGAATTGTTTCTCACGAAGTTCACGTGCAACAGGTCCAAATACACGAGTTCCTCTCATCTCCTCTGTAGGATTTAAAAGTACACAAGCGTTATCATCAAATCTGATGTATGATCCGTCTTTACGTCTTACTTCTTTCTTCGTTCTCACAACAACTGCTCTAGATACTTGACCTTTTTTTACAGTTCCGTTTGGAGTTGCAGATTTAACAGCTACTACAATCTTGTCTCCAATACTTGCGTAACGTTTTCTTGTTCCTCCTAAAACTCTAATCACTAAAACTTCTTTTGCTCCAGTGTTATCTGCGACTTTTAATCTTGATTCTGTCTGTAACATATTATTTAGCTCTTTCTAGGATTTCTACTAATCTCCAACGTTTAGATTTACTCATAGGTCTTGTTTCCATGATCCTAACAGTATCTCCTTCGTTGCAATCATTCTGTTCGTCGTGTGCAACATACTTCTTCGTCTTTAATACGAATTTACCGTACATTGGGTGCTTTACTCTCTTAGTTTCTGCAACAACAATAGATTTTTCCATTTTGTTACTAGAAACAACACCAATTCTCTCTTTTCTAAGATTTCTTTTTTCCATCTTTAAAACTGACTATAGAATTATTGTAATTCTCTTTTTGTTAATTCTGTTGCAATTCTTGCTACAGTTCTTCTTAAACCTCTCAATTGCAATGGATTCTCCAAAGGAGTTATTGCGTGAGCCATTTTAAGATCAGTATAATTCTTTTGCAACGCTCCAAGCTTTTCATTAAGATCAGCTATAGATAATTCTTTTACTTCAGATTGTTTCATTTTATTTAGAATTATGCGTTAATATCAAAATCTCTTGCTACTACAAACTTCGTTTTTACAGGAAGTTTTTGAGCTGCTAAACGTAAAGCTTCTTTTGCTACTTCTATCGATACTCCACCGATTTCAAACAAAATTCTACCTGGTTTAATAACTGCAACAAAATGATCTGGTGCTCCTTTACCCTTACCCATACGTACCTCTAAAGGTTTCTTAGTGATAGGCTTGTCTGGAAATACTTTAATCCATAACTGACCTTCTCTTTTCATATGACGAGTTGCCGCGATACGAGCTGCTTCTATTTGACGAGAAGTTAATAAATTCTGGTCTAGTGATTTGATACCAAACATTCCATTAGAAAGTTGATTTCCTCTACCAGAAATACCAGTCATATTTCCTTTCGACTTCTGTACCTTACGGTATTTTACTCTTTTTGGCTGTAACATTTTTAATTTCTAATTTTAAAAATTATTTTCTTTTACGAGGTTGAGGACGTTTAGATCTATCACCACCACCTTTATTACCACCTTGTTTTTTAGACAAGCCAACTAATGGAGATAATTCTCTTTTTCCATAAACTTCACCCTTCATAATCCATACTTTAACACCTAGTCTTCCGTATTGAGTATGAGCTTCTACAAGTGCATAGTCAATATCAGCTCTAAAAGTAGAAAGTGGAATTCTTCCTTCTTTATAATGTTCTGAACGTGCCATTTCAGCTCCGTTTAAACGACCTGAAATTTGAATTTTAATTCCTTCAGCGTTCATACGCATAGTAGCCTGAATAGCCATCTTAGTAGCTCTCTTGTATGAAATTCTATTTTCAATTTGACGTGCAACACTAACTGCAACTAATTTTGCATCTAATTCTGGACGTTTAATTTCAAAAATATTAATTTGAACTTCTTTACCTGTAATTTTCTTAAGCTCTTCTTTTAACTTGTCTACCTCTTGACCTCCTTTACCAATAATGATACCTGGACGTGCAGTAGTGATAGTAACGGTTACAAGTTTTAAAGTACGCTCTATAATTACTCTAGAAACACTTGCTTTAAATAATCTAGCATTTACATACTGTCTTATTTTAAAATCTTCAGCTAATTTATCTCCGTAGTCATTACCACCGTACCAGTTAGATTCCCAACCTCTGATGATTCCTAAACGATTTCCTATTGGATTAGTTTTTTGTCCCATTTCTACTTTGATTAATTGCTTAAATTTTTACTACCTAACTCTAAAGTAACGTGATTAGAACGCTTACGAATTCTATGTGCACGCCCCTGTGGAGCTGGTCTTAATCTCTTTAACATTCCTGCGCTATCAACACAAATTGTTTTTACAAATAATTTAGCCTCTTCTATAGATGCCTCTTCATTTTTAGCTTGCCAGTTTGCAATTGCAGACAACAACAATTTCTCTAAATTAATTGAAGCTTCTTTTGGGCTAAATTTTAAGATTTGTAAAGCTTTTTCAACTTCAACTCCTCTTATCTGATCTGCGACTAAACGCATTTTTCTCGGTGATGTAGGACAGTTAGTAAGCTTCGCGAAAGCACGTTGCTTTCTATCTGCTTTTAACTGATCTGCCATGTTTTTTTTACGAACTCCCATATCCTACTATTTTTTTCCTTTATTTTTTGCACCAGCGTGTCCTCTAAAAGAACGAGTTGGTGAAAATTCGCCTAATTTATGCCCTACCATGTTTTCTGTTACAAAAACTGGTACAAACTGACGTCCGTTATGAACAGCAATAGTTTGTCCTACAAAATCTGGAGTAATCATACTTGCTCTAGACCAAGTTTTAATTACAGTTTTGCTACCAGCTTCTACATTAGCTAACACTTTTTTCTCTAATTTATAGTGAACGTAAGGTCCTTTTTTTAATGATCTTGCCATAACTTATTATTTCTTTCTACGTTCTATAATGTACTTATTACTAGCTTTAGTCTTAGATCTAGTTTTAAATCCTTTAGCAGGAATACCATTTCTAGATCTTGGATGACCTCCAGAAGCACGACCTTCACCACCACCCATTGGGTGATCGACAGGATTCATTCTTACTGCGTTAACTCTTGGTCTTCTACCTAACCATCTTCTTCTACCTGCTTTACCAGATACTAATAATTGATGATCTGAATTAGATACAACTCCAATAGTAGCCATACATGTTAACAAGATTAATCTTGTTTCACCAGAAGGTAACTTAACTGTTGCATACTTACCGTCTCTTGCCATTAATTGAGCAAAAGAACCAGCAGAACGAGCCATAACGGCACCTTGACCTGGACGTAATTCAATACAAGAAATTGCAGTTCCTAAAGGAATTTCACTTAATGACATTGCATTTCCAATTTCTGGAGCAATAGCACTACCTGCTACAATTGTTTGACCTACTGTTAAACCGTTTTGTGCAATTACATAACGCTTTTCTCCATCAGCATAACTAAGTAAAGCAATAAATGCAGTACGATTTGGATCGTACTCTATAGTTTTAACTGTTGCGGGAATACCTGCTTTATCTCTTTTAAAATCGATAATACGATATCTTTGTTTATGACCACCACCTATATTACGTGTTGTCATTCTACCCTGACTGTTTCGACCTCCAGATCGTTTTTTCGGAGCAAGTAAACTTTTCTCCGGCTTATCAGTTGTTATGGTGTCGAACCCATTTACAACTCTAAAACGCTGACCTGGTGTTATTGGTTTTAATTTTCTAACTGACATTTTTGTCTTTTCTTAAAGATTGTTATAAAAATCAATGCTTTCTCCTTCTGCTACTTGAACGACAGCCTTTTTGTATCCACTTTTAATACCAGTAACTAAACCTTTTTTAGTAAACTTAGTATTTCTTTGTATTGGATAGTTTAAAGTCTTAACGCTTAAAATAGAAACACCATAAGTTGCTTCAACAGCTCCTTTGATTTCTAATTTATTAGCTTTTTTATCTACAATAAATGTAAAGCGATTATATACTTCGCTATCATTTGTTGCTTTTTCCGTGATAATAGGTTTTATTAAAATACTCATTATGAATCCCTATTTGGTTAAATTTGTATTAATTCCTTCTAAAGAACCTTCAGTAATAATAATCTTACTAGCATTTAAAATACCATAAGTATTTAAATCTGCAGCATTTATTACTGTAGTACCTTTTAAGTTTCTAGAAGATAAATACACATTCGTATTTAATCCGTTCAAAACAAATAAAGATCTTCTAGCATCTAAAGCTAATGCACCTAATAAGTTTGTGAAGTTTTTTGTTTTTGGACTATCAAATTCAAAATCCTCAATAACTACTAAGTTATTATCTGTTGCTTGAATACTTAAAGCAGACTTACGTGCTAAACGCTTTAAGTTTTTATTCAATTTAAAAGAATAACTTCTTGGTCTTGGACCGAACATACGACCTCCACCTCTAAAAACACCAGACTTGATAGATCCTGCTCTTGCAGTACCAGTTCCTTTTTGTTTTTTTATCTTTCTTGTAGAACCAGTAATTTCTGCTCTTTCTTTAGACTTATGCGTTCCTTGACGTTGGTTAGCCAAATATTGCTTTACATCTAAATAAATTGCGTGATCGTTAGGTTCTATTCCAAATACATCTTTAGAAAGCTCAACCTTTCTACCTGTATCTTTTCCTGTAATATCTAAAACTGCTACTTCCATTATTTCTGAATAGTTACAAAAGCATTTTTGTGTCCAGGAATCGCTCCTTTAACAACAAGTAAGTTCTTTTCAGCAACTACTTTTAATACTCTTAAGTTTTGTACTTTCACTTTATCTCCACCCATACGGCCTCCCATTCGCATTCCTTTGAATACTCTTGCAGGATATGACGCAGCACCAATAGAACCCGGAGCTCTTAAACGGTTATGCTGTCCGTGAGTAGCTTGACCTACACCACCAAAACCATGACGTTTTACAACACCCTGGAAACCTTTACCTTTAGATACACCAGACACATCAACGAACTCGCCTTCTTCAAAGTGACCTACTGTAATAGAATCTCCTAATTTAAAACTCTCTTCAAATCCTTGAAATTCAACGACTTTTCTCTTAGCAGTGGTACCAGCTTTTTTAAAGTGGCCATCTAACGCTTTGTTAGAACTTTTTGCTTTTTTGTCATCGAAACCAAGCTGTAACGCACTATAGCCGTCAACCTCTTCGGTTCTGACCTGAGTGACAACGCAAGGACCTGCTTCGATTACAGTACAAGGAATATTCTTCCCGTTCTCATCGAATAAGCTGGTCATCCCAATCTTTCTTCCTATTAACCCAGACATTTAGTTAAAATTTTAGACGATAGATCTATTTATCCAGCGCGTCTATATTAATAATTTATTTTTTGAAACAATTGTTTCATTTTCGTCCTTTAAATTTCGACCAAAAAAAACAGCGCAAACAAATTCAACGCTGATTTTGTTTTTCCCGTTTTTCCTTCGCGAAACGCTCTGGACATGTTACTATTTCTTAATTTTACTCAAAAAATAGCGTCACCCTACTCTATTTCGGGTTGCAAAAGTATAAAAAACTTTCGGTTTAACAAAATTAAACCGAAAGTTAATATAAAATTACTTTTTTTTTAGAGATTCTCACTTTCATGAGAACTTCAATTAAAGTTTAATTAAACTTTAATTTCTACTTCAACACCACTTGGTAACTCAAGTTTCATTAAAGCATCAATAGTTTTCGAAGAAGAACTATAAATGTCTAATAATCTTTTGTAAGAAGCTAATTGAAATTGCTCTCTAGATTTTTTATTTACGTGTGGAGAACGTAATACAGTGAAAATCTTTTTATGTGTTGGTAATGGTATTGGTCCGTTTACAACAGCACCAGTACTTTTTACCGTCTTTACAATTTTTTCAGCAGATTTATCTACTAAATTGTAATCGTAAGACTTTAATTTAATTCTAATTTTTTGACTCATCTTGTAAATATTAAGTAGATTAACCTTTAGATTTTGCAATTACTTCTTCCGATACATTAGAAGGAGTTTCTGCATAATGTGAAAATTCCATAGTAGATGTTGCTCTACCAGAAGACATAGTTCTTAAAGCTGTAACATATCCAAACATTTCAGATAAAGGAACAATTGCTTTTACAACTTTAGATCCAGCACGATCACTCATGTCGTTAACTTGACCTCTTCTTCTATTTAAATCTCCAACGATATCACCCATGTTAGCTTCTGGAGTTAACACTTCTACCTTCATTAAAGGTTCCATGATTTTTGCTTTTGCAGATTTCGCAGAAGCTTTATACCCCATTCTTGCAGCTAACTCAAAAGATAATGCATCAGAATCCACTGCGTGGAAAGACCCATCTCTTAAAGTAACTTTCATTGAATCCATTTCGTATCCTGCTAATGGACCATTCTTCATAGCTTCTCTGAATCCTTTCTCTACAGAAGGAACAAATTCTCTAGGAACATTACCACCTTTAATAACAGAATCGAATTGTAATCCTTGAACACCTTCATCTGCAGGCCCTATTGTAAATGCAATATCAGCAAATTTACCACGACCACCAGATTGCTTTTTATAAACTTCTCTATGATCAGTTACAGCAGTGATTGCTTCTTTATATTCAACTTGAGGCTGTCCTTGATTAACTTCAACCTTAAACTCACGTTTTAAACGATCTACAAGTACATCTAAGTGCAACTCACCCATTCCAGAAATAATAGTCTGTCCTGAAGCTTCGTCTGAACGCACTGTAAAAGTAGGATCTTCTTCTGCTAACTTAGCAAGTCCAATTCCTAATTTATCTACATCCGCTTTTGTTTTAGGCTCAACAGCAATACCAATTACTGGATCTGGAAAATCCATAGACTCTAATACAAGAGGGAATTTTTCAGCAGTTAAAGTATCTCCTGTTTTAATAGATTTAAAACCTACAGCAGCTCCAATATCTCCAGCTTCAATATAATCAATTGCATTTTGCTTATTCGCATGCATTTGATAAATACGAGAAATACGTTCTTTTTTACCTGAACGGTTATTTAAAACATAAGAACCAGCATCTAAACGACCAGAATATGCTCTAAAAAATGCTAAACGACCAACAAAAGGGTCAGTAGCAATTTTAAATGCTAAAGCAGCAAAAGGTTCATCTACACTTGGCTTACGTAATTCTTTTTCTTCTGTATCTGGGTTCACACCAATAATACCTTCCTTATCCATAGGAGAAGGCAAGTAACGACATACAGCATCTAAAAGAAACTGAACACCTTTGTTTTTAAATGCAGAACCACAAATCATTGGAATGATTGCCATATCCATAACAGCAGCTCTAAGTGCAGCATGCACTTCATCTTCTGTAATAGAATTTTCATCTTCCATGAATTTCTCTAAAAGATTCTCATCATAACTTGCAACTTCTTCAATAAGGTTTGCACGTAATAATTTAGCTTCTTCTTTTAAGTCTTCAGGAATATCTACAACATCAAATGTTGCACCCATTCCTTCTTCATGCCATATAATAGCTCTATTTTTAACTAGATCTACAATACCTTTAAAGTTCTCTTCATCACCAATGTTTAAAACAATTGGCACAGCGTTAGAACCTAACATTGTTTTTACCTGACCACAAACCATCATAAAATCAGATCCTTGACGGTCCATTTTATTAACAAATCCGATACGAGGCACTTTATAGTTATCAGCAAGTCTCCAGTTAGTTTCTGATTGAGGCTCAACACCATCAACTGCAGAAAATAAGAAAACTAAACCATCCAAAACACGTAATGATCTATTTACTTCTACAGTAAAATCTACGTGACCTGGAGTATCAATAATATTAAAATGGTAATCTTTAGTCTCTGGAAGAATTTCAGCATTTTCTTTCGGAAATTGCCAAGTACAAGTAGTTGCAGCAGAAGTAATTGTAATACCTCTTTCCTGCTCTTGCTCCATCCAGTCCATTGTAGCTGCTCCATCATGCACCTCACCTATCTTGTGAGAAACACCTGTATAAAACAATACACGTTCTGTTGTTGTAGTCTTACCAGCATCAATGTGCGCAGCAATACCAATATTTCTTGTATATTTTAAATCTCTAGCCATTTCTATTAAAATCTGAAGTGTGAGAACGCTTTATTTGCTTCTGCCATCTTGTGAGTGTCAGTACGTTTTTTAACTGCAGCTCCTTCTTCTTTAGCCGCAGCTAAAATTTCAGCAGCTAAACGCTGTGCCATCGTTTTTTCGTTTCTCTTACGAGTATACAAAATCATCCATTTAATAGCCATAGACACTTTACGGTCTGGTCTAATTTGCATTGGTATTTGGAATGTTGCTCCACCAACACGACGAGATCTTACTTCTACGTGAGGCATTACATTAGACAAACCATCTTTCCAAATTTCTAAAGCCGACTTCTCTTCGTCTTCTCCTTTTCTTTCTTCTACTAGCTCTAAAGCGTCATAAAACACTTTAAACGCTACAGACTTCTTACCGCTCCACATTAAGTTATTCACAAAACGCGTTACTAACTGATCGTTAAATTTAGGATCCGGTAATAAGACTCTTTTTTTTGCTGCTCTTTTTCTCATGTCTTTTACATTAAAAAAGTTAATTAATTTGTTACTAGCTCTTTGTCACAAAACATTAAACCAACAGCTAAAAGCTCAAGAAAAACTCAAACTACTAACTACCACCTTAAAGCACTATAACCCTTTACCGATAACTCTTACTTCTTTGGGCGTTTTGCACCATACTTTGAACGTCTTTGGGTTCTACCCTCAACTCCCGCTGTATCTAATGCACCACGTACTACGTGATATTTAACACCTGGTAAATCTTTTACCCTTCCACCTCTAACTAATACTATCGAGTGCTCTTGTAAGTTATGTCCTTCACCTGGGATGTATGCGTTTATCTCATTACCATTTGTCAATCTAACTCTGGCAACTTTACGCATTGCTGAATTAGGTTTCTTTGGTGTTGTAGTATAAACACGAGTACACACTCCACGTCTTTGAGGACAAGACGACAAAGCAGCCGATTTACTCTTCTTAGTTATTTTGGTTCTTCCTTTACGAACTAATTGTTGAATAGTTGGCATACTAAATTATTACTGTTTTTCGTTTATAATTAAACCTTTACTCTTTTTTAAGAGTCCGCAAATGTACAATTATTTTCTAATTATTCAAGTATCAGCAAGTTATTTTTTCTTAATGTTCATTTTTTTGTTAGTTATTGGGATTTTCTTTTACTTTTGATTCTTATATTTTATCCATTTTGAATAAAAAAATTACTCCTTATATATATATGCTACTTGCACTGCTTTCTTATACAGAAACCTTTGCACAAGCATCTTCTTTAAAACTTACTTCGATAAATAAAACAGAAGCTGCCGTTTTAAATAAAATTAATTATCAAAAAAAACACATAGACACCGTTTTATTAGACTTAGAAATTAATAGAATTTCTGAGTATTTAAAAAACTTAGGTTATTTTACAAACACAATAGATAGCGTTAAAAACACAAAACAGCAATACATTGCTTACTTTAATCTAAATAGTAAAATAGACAGTGCCATTATTACAACAAATAAAGGTTCTGAAATTTATTTAGAAAAATTTAAAATAAAAGAAAACACATTTTCTATTCCAATAGAAAAACTACAAGCCACACTCTCTGAAATTTCTACAAACCTAGAACTAGAAGGAAAGTCTTTTTCTAAAGTGAAATTAAAAAACATCACCATTAAAAGCAAAACACTTTTTGCCCATTTAATAATTAATCCTTCTAAAAAAAGAACGCTAAATAAAGTAATCATAAAAGGATATGAAAATTTCCCTAAATCCTATTTAAAAAATTACTTTAACATAAAATCGTCAGATATATTTAATCAACAAAAAATTTCAGAAATATCTGAAGCATCTAATAATTTAGATTTTATTAAGGAAATTAAATCTCCCGAAATTTTATTTACAAAAGACTCTACATTATTATATATGTATTTAAAAAAACATCAGAATAATAGTTTTGATGGAATTATAGGTTTTGCATCTAAAGAAAATGGAGATCTCTTATTTAATGGGAATTTAGAAATACAATTAAACAACATTTTAAATACTGGTGAAAAATATGGCTTGTTCTGGAATAGTATTGGTGAAGAAAAACAAGAATTAAAATTAAATACAGAAATACCATACATATTCAACTCTAGATTTAGCCCAGAATTAACTTTCTCTATCTATAAACAAGACTCTACATTTATAAACTCAAAGTTTGATTCTAAGATTGGATACCACATTAATTCTAAAATTAAATTATCATTGACTTATAATGCTGAAAAATCTGAAAATCTAAAAGAAAAATTATCCAATAATATTGAAACCTATAGTAATTATTTTTTAGGGCTTCAATTAAAATATAGTATCCCTAAAAATGATTATTTCTTAAACAATAAATTCCAACTAGACATAAACCCTAGTTTTGGTAGCAGAGAAACAACTAACAAAACTACGAACCAATTTAAACTTGAAGGATCAACATCTTATTTGTGGGAATTAAATTCACGAAATAGTATTTTTATAAAAAACAAAACAGGTTACTTAAATTCTGATTCTTATATTAATAATGAACTATTTAGAATTGGAGGCGCAAGTTCCATAAGAGGTTTCAATGAACAAAGTCTAATTACTAATAAATACACATTTGTAAATTTAGAATACAGATACTTAACATCAGAAAAATCTTACCTATATACCATAACAGATTTGGCTAAAGTAAATTTAAACTCTAAAAACCAAAATCTAATAGGATTAGGCTTAGGCTATTTATTTAATACAAGCAACTCACAAATAAATATGAGCCTTTCTTTAGGAAAAGTCAAACAACAAGAAACAGACCTTAAGAGCATTAAACTAACGATAAACTGGAAAAATTATTTTTAATTAAACATAAATAATTTAACACTTATTAACTTTATTTTAACATTTTTTGTGAAAAAAAATTGCTAATCCAACAATTAATATTGATATTTGGATCAACTAATTCAAATTCAAAAAATAATGAAAACAAAGTTTAAAGGATTTTTTACGCTATTATTAGCGCTTCTAATGCAAATATCTTTTGCACAAGAAAAAAAAGTTTCTGGGACCGTATCAGATACATCTGGCACATTACCCGGAGTAAGTGTAGCTATTAAAGGCACAAGCAATGGAACCCAAACTGATTTTGACGGTAAATATTCTATTAACGCAAAACAAGGAGACATCTTAAGTTTTAGCTATGTAGGATACAAAACTATTGAAAAAAAAGTCGGAAACTCGACAACGATAAATATTAACCTAGAAGAAGGCGGAACTCAATTAGAAGAAGTTGTAGTAGTTGCATATGGCTCACAATCTAGAGCATCTCTTACTGGTTCTGTAAGCGTAATTGACGCTGAACAATTACAAAACGCAACTTTCTCTAACCCTATACAGGGTTTAGAAGGATTAGCTTCTGGCTTAAGAATTATACAAGCTAGTGGACAACCTGGTTCTGACCCCATCATTAGAATTAGAGGTTTTGGTTCTATAAATGCTTCCAGTGCTCCACTTATCGTTTTAGATGGCGTGCCATATTCTGGAAGCCTAAGTAGTATTAACCCTCAAGATATTGAATCAACGAGTGTTTTAAAAGACGCTTCCTCTACTTCCTTATACGGTAACAAAGCCTCAAACGGTGTCTTAATGATTACCACTAAAAAAGGTTCTAATAACAAAACACAAATAAGCATAGATACTAGAATAGGTATTACTCAAAGAGCTGCTAAAGAGTATAATATTATTGGATCACCCGGTGAGTTTTACGAATCTTACCACAGTGTACTTTCTAATTCTGAATTCTATGCACAAGGACAAGCCGGAACCCCTGTTACAATAGGTGATGCTAGGCAAACTGCCTCCAACACACTTATAGGAGCATTAGGATACAACTTGTATGATGTTTCTAACGAAACTTTAATTAATCCCTTAACAGGAAAATTAAATAGCGCAGCAAAACTATTAGTTAATGACAGTTGGAATGATGCTTTATTTAGAGATGCTGCAACTTTTAAGTCTACCAACATTAACATATCTGGTGGCTCAGAAGACATAAACTATTATTTCTCTTTAGGAACGCAAACTGATAATGGATATACTGTTGGTAGTAGTTTTAAAAGACATACTGCTCGTTTAAAAGTTAATTCTAAGAAAATTGCTAATATTGTCTCTCTAAGTGGAGATGTATCTTATGCTAAATCTAACAGTCAAAATGTTGCTTCTACGGTTGATGCAAACGGCACTCCCACATCAAGTTTTGCAAATGCTTTCTTTTGGAATAGACGAATTGCTCCTATATATCCTGTTTTTCAATATGATGAAAACTGGAGCCCTATTTTAAATAAAAATAACCCAGGTGGTATTGCTTATGATTTTGGTCAAACTCAAGTTTTTCCTAACGGCACAACAAGAGGTCCTAGAAATTATGCCCCAGGAGAGCACCCTCTTGCCGTAATAGAGAACTCTACTGATACTAATGAAAGAGACAATTTTAATGGAGCATTAAGAGCTAAAATTGATTTACCTGTAGATATTAAGTTTGAATACGTCATGAACCTTTTAACAGAGACTGATAAAGGTATTGACTTTACAAAGCCAGGTGCAGGTGCTTTTGCCAAAGCTCAAAATGGACTTTTAACAAATAATAGAAATAATTATTCTGCTTTTACAAACCAACAATTATTGACCTGGAAAAAAAGTTATGGATCTCATAGTTTTGATGCACTTTTAGGACATGAAACTTATGTAGAGTCTTTCACAACATTATCTCTTACAAAATATAATATAATTGGAGGCTTTAGCCCAATATTAGACAACACTTCTGTATACAACTCAGCAAGTAACTACAATACCGATTACACAACTGAAGGATATTTTTCTAGATTTATTTATGGGTTTGATAATAGTTATTACATTAACCTTACCGCTAGACATGATGCTTCTTCTGTTTTTCATCCAGATACACGTTGGGGTACATTTTGGTCTGCAGGTGCTTCATGGACTATTAGTAACGAAGAGTTTATGAAAAACTCTAAAGTTATAGACTATGCAAAATTAACAGTAAACTATGGTACTACTGGTAATGACAGGATATTTTACGAAGGCACTAGCACCAGAAATCTTGTAGCCTATGAAAATCAATATCAAATTGATGAAAATAATGGTGCATTAACACAAACGCTATATAGTTTAGGAGGTAAAGATATTACTTGGGAAAAGGCACATCTTTTTGATGTTGCTTATGAAATGAGTTTATTTAATAGCGTTAATCTTTCTTTAGGTTATTACCATAAATCCTCAGAAGATCTTTTATTCAACAATCCATTGCAATTATCAACAGGACAAGCTTCTAGACCTGAGAATTTTGGATCTATGTCTAATAGCGGTATAGAGGTTGAACTAGCTTGGAATGCAGTAAAAAAAGAAAAAACAAATGTTAACTTCAATGCAAACCTATCTACATTGAACAATAAAATCACAGAACTCCCAAGAGATTCTATAACAAGCGGTAACTTTAGAAGAGTGGTTGGTAAAAGCATATATGATTATTTTATGGTAAAATCCGCAGGTGTAAACCCAGATAATGGAAATGCTAAATATTTTACTAAAGACCCAACTACTGGTGAAAGCATCACAACTGAAGATTACGCAGACGCCGTAACAAATGGTAGAGAATTTCTTGACAAAAGAGCAATACCAACAATTACAGGGGGATTTGGTACAAATATAAAAGTAGGTGATTTTTCATTAGGCCTACAGTTCGCTTATCAATTAGGAGGTTACGGTATTGATAACGAATATTTTGACTTATTAGGAGCTACAGCAAATGTTACTAATTTTGCCGATTACGATAAAACATGGACAGTTGATAACCCGACAGCTAGTTTACCTCGAGTAGATCCTCTAAGCCCAGATCAATATAGAGTTTCAGATCTTTATTTAGTAGACTTAAGCTACTTAAGTTTAAGCAATATTAATTTAGGCTACACGCTTAACAATGAAGCTATCAAAAAATACCACATAGATAATATTCGTTTTTATGGAACTGTAAATAATGCATTTCTACTATATAGTGCAAGACAAGGGTATGATCCACGATTAAATTCAGTAGGAGCTTCTTCTCCTGAATATGGTGCAAACAGAACAATTGCTTTTGGTGTAAACATAAATCTTAATTAAAATGAAAATAATTATGAAACAAATAAAATTTTTAAATATACAAGTAGACAAATGTTTTGTCTTGCTCATCACAACAATGCTTTTTATTTCTTGCGCTGATTTAGATAGAGATTTTGAAGACGAAAGATACTTAACAGAATCTCATGCAATAGAAAATGCAAGTGCTGGTGGTATTATAGGTCTTCAGGCTTTAGACGGTGCTATTTTGTCTTATTTTAGAGACGGAGAAAGTAGTGATGATGAATTTGGAATGAAAGCGGTAGATCTTGGTATGGATTTAAGAAGTAACGACATGGATCAAAGTAGAAATACTTGGTTTGGAGCTTATAATAATTATGATAATATTATTTTAACTTCAAATGATAATGATTTTATTTGGAAATTTTTTTATAAGATTATCAATAATTCGAACGGTATAATTAATACTATTCCAGATGATGCTCCTCAAGAAGCATTAAACTTTAAGTATAAATCTTATTCCTACAGAGCAATCGCTTATTTCTATTTAGTAAGAATTTATCAACAAACTAAAGCTGATGACTCTACAATAGCCATACCTCTTGATTTTGGAGATTTTGTAGGACAACCAAAATCTACTGTAGGTGAAGTAAAAAAACAAATCCTTGATGACTTAACATTGGCCTATAATGGACTAAAAAATTTTAATAGATCATCTAAACAAGAGGTTGATGCTAGCGTAGTAGCGGCATACTTAGCTAGATATCATCTAACTTACGAGAACTGGACAGAAGCAGAAAAATTTGCTGATATTGCAATGAAAGTTGGAAGCATAAGCAGTGATGTTGCTCATGGTTTTGATGAACTATCATTATCAGAAACTATTTGGGGTGCTGAAGTAACTGCAGCTACATCTGAAGTATACGCAACTTTCTTTTCACATATAAGCCAAATAAATGATGGGTATAGTGGATGGAATCATTTTAAAACTATAAATTCTAATTTATATGATTTAATACCTTTAACAGATAAAAGACAGGTCTGGTTTGCTGATAAGCAATATGAGCCCGGTGTAATATTAGTACCTGGTACATGGACACATTATAATATTACACCAAAGTACACAAGTTTAAAGTTTATTGCTCAGCCAGGACCTGGTCAATTTATTGGAGATTATATCTATTTAAGAAATACTGAATTTTATTTAACAAAAGCGGAAGCTTTAGCGAGACAAAATAAAGACAGTGAAGCTCAACAATTATTATTTGATTTCAATTCTGTTAGAGATCCTAGCTATACTAAATCAACTAAAACTGGACAAACTTTAATTAATGAAATTTTAATGTATAGAAGAATTGAATTATGGGGTGATGGCGTAGCTTCTTTTGATATGGCAAGAAACAGTGTGGGCCTTAATAGAAAAGACAATAGAAAAAACCTTGTGATGCCAGGTGCAGATTTAGTAATACCTGCATTAGATGCAAAAATGATTTATCAAATTCCTTTAAGAGAAGTTGATGCTACAAATTAAAATAACATAATAAATAATTTTAAAAACCAGGGAAATATTTCTCTGGTTTTTTGTTACAAGAAATTTAAACAAAAAGTACAACTAATCACTTTTTCAACATAATTAAAACAAAACATCACAACTTACACATTTTTATTAAATATCACCCCCTATAAAAGGGGATTTCAATGAGTTAAACTCACTAAAAAAAAGACTTATAGACTACATATTTTTAAGAATAAATTTTGTAAAATAAAAAGATATTTGAAATTTATTATAAAAACAAATACTCTTAATTAACAAAAAACATCTTGCTACTAATGAAATAGCAGCTAGAATATTTTATAAAACCAGAAGTAACATTGCTGGTTTAACTAAAAATACGTTAAAATAAGCTTCGTTTAATTACAACAACGAGACACCGGAATACAAATAGAACTATAGATTATGATGCTGTCAAAGGTAGTAATCATATAAATCTAACAACTAACACAAAAATAAATAACAGATTAGATATTTATACAAATGACTAAACGAAAGATGATACGCTAGAAGAGGATAAAACGAAAAGTAGAAAAGAAAAAAGGTTAAAGTCTAGTAAATAGAAACCACTCTATAACTAAAACAAAAACTATAATTATATAAAACATCAAAAAAATATTATCAAATACTCATCAATATCACAAAATCAATAAATATTCAATTACAAAAATGATAAAAGAGGTACTATATTTACATATTTTTCAAATTAAAAAATAAAATAAAGCAAAATACAAATATTTATTATCAGCAAAAATACTACTATAAAAAAGATTAACCCCACACATAAAAGACATAAACATTTAGAAAATAACAGATTACAACAAAAGAGAAAAAAAAACCAACAATTTTCATTTCAAAAATGAAAAAACTATTTGTGTTAAAAAATTGTTTTATTAAGATTTATTTAAGACTTTTGGAATTAATTAATTCAAATAATTATACAATGAAGACAAAGTTTAATGGATTTTTAACGCTACTCTTAGCGTTAATCGTGCAAATTTCTTTTGCACAGGAAAAAACTATTTCCGGTACTGTATCTGATAGTTCAGGTAGTTTACCAGGAGTTAGTGTACTAATTAAAGGAACCTCTAAAGGGGTTGAAACTGATTTTGATGGAAAATATACATTAAAAGCAAAATCTGGAGCTGTGTTAGTTTACAGATATCTTGGTTACAAAACTACTGAGAAAACTATTGGAGCTTCAAGCGTCATAAACGTAACCTTGGTAGAAGGTGGTGAAATTTTGGATGAAATAGTTGTTACTTCTTTGGGTATAAAAAGAAATGCCAAAGAATTAACATATGCTGCTACAACTTTAAAAAGTGATGAAGTAACACAAACTAAATCATTTAATGTTGCTACTGCTATGGTTGGTAAAGTTGCAGGTTTGCAAATTAACACGACTAACAATGGTGTAAACCCTAGTACTAGGGTAGTATTAAGAGGTAACAGATCTTTATTAGGTAATAATGAAGCATTAATAGTAATTGATGGTTTTCCTTCTAGTAGAGATGCTCTAGATCGTATAAGCCCTAATGATATAACTAATATTAGTGTTCTAAAAGGTGCAGGAGCTGCAGCTCTATATGGTTCTGAAGCGACAAATGGGGTAGTATTAATTACCACTAAAGTTGGATCAGGAAAATTAAGTGTAGAATATGCAGGGTCTATAACTATTGAAAATGCAGCTTACCTTCCTGAAGTTCAAAATGAATTTGGTGTAGGAGGTTTTCCTGATGGTACTTTATTTCCATTAGAAAATGTTGCTTGGGGGCCACGTTATGATGGTAGACTAGTTGATGCAAGTGAAACTTTAGATGATGGATCAGTTTGGCAAGTGCCTTTTTCTCCAATTGAAGATAACCACAAGAACTTCTTTGAAACAGGTATAACTACAAGACATGGTGTTACAGTAAGTGGAGGTGATGACGCAGGTAGTATTCTTCTTTCATTAGATCAAACAAATACGACAGGTATTGTACCAAAAGATAAATATAATAGAACAAACTTCAGATTAAAAGCAACAAGAAAATATGACAAATTAACTGTTGGAGGAAATCTATCTATGTTTAGATCTCATTCTAATGTTGTAGGTGAAGGTGGTCGTCAAAGTAGACCGTTATACTGGAATATTATAAATACTCCATTACATTTACCTATGGAAGAATTGAAAAATTGGAGAACAGGTGAGTTTACTAGAAATGAAACTTCTTATTTTGCTTTTTATGAAAACCCTTACTTTATTGTTGATACACAAAGAGAGAAATTAGATATTACTGAATTTAATATTCTTACAAATGTAGATTATAAATTTAATGACTGGTTAAAAGCATCATTAAATGTAGGTTTTACTTCTTCTGGACAAACGAATAAAAGAGAATTTGGAGCATTTGATTATAGTTTTGAATTAGCTAATACATACGCTAGAATGGATCCTTATGGAGCTAGTACTGCAGATGGTTCTTTTAATTCATCAAGATTTAATTCTGATTTTTTATTACAATTTGAAAAGCAAGTATCTCAAGACTTTAACCTTAAAGCTATTTTAGGACAAAATACAAGAATCACAAGCTCTAAAGGAATATCAATTTCAGGGGGTGATTTAATTATACCAGATTTCTATAATGTTTCTACGAGAACAGGTGATTTAGCAGGATCTGAATCAACTACTAATTATAGAAGAGTAAGTTTTTATACAGAATTAACTTTAGGGTATAAAGATTATTTATTTTTAAATGCAACTGGTAGAAATGATCAATCTTCTACATTACCAAAAGATGATAATTCTTTCTTTTACTATGGTGCAGGGATGTCTTTTGTAGCATCAAGTGCTTTTCCTAGCATTGTTTCAGACAAAGGACTTAGCTTCTTAAAAGGAACCTTAAGTTATACCGAAACTGGTAATGATCCAGGACTTTACCAAACACAAGGTATTTTCTTTGCGCCAGGTAATTTCCCTTATGGTAGTACTGCTGGTTTATCACAATCAAGTCAAATACCTGCTCCAGGATTAAGACCAGAGATTACTAAATCTATTGATGCAGGTATAGAATTTAGAATGTTTAACAATCGTTTTTCAGGAGAACTTGCTGGTTATAAAACAAATTCTATTGACCAAATAATCCCTGTAAATATTTCTAGTGCATCTGGTGCTACTAGTGCTAGAGTTAACGTTGGTGAAGTTGAAAACTTAGGTATAGAACTTAACTTAATGGGAACAATACTAAGAAGTGAAAATTTCTCTTGGGATATGGGCGTAAATTGGAGTGCTATGAAATCTGAAGTAATATCTTTAGATAATGGAGTTGATGAATTAGATCTTGGAGGTTTTGCTGATGCTCAAATTATTGCAAAAGTAGGGGAATCTTATCCACAAATAAGAACAACATCTTACTTAAAAGACGATCAAGGACGTATTGTAGTTGGTGCTGATGGAGATCCTATTCAAGATTCTCAAAATCAAATACAAGGAAAAACAACTCCAGATTATACTATTGGATTAAATACCACTATTAAGTATAAAAACTTTAGCTTATACGCAGTAGCGGATTACAGAACAGGTCATGTCTTTTACAACGGATTAGTAGATGCTCTAGAATTTACTGGATTATCTAAACATAGTGCTACTGCAGGAAGACAACCTTTTGTATTCCCTAATTCTTCTTACGCGGATGGATCTGGTGGCTATACAGCAAATACAAATAGATTAACATCAGGTGGTGGAAATGCTTTCTGGACTGCTTATAATGAAGTAAAAGAAAACTATGTTACAGACGCAACTACCTTAAAACTTAGAGAGGTTTCATTATCATATACCTTTGGAAAAGATGTTCTTGAGAAAGTTGGAGTAAGCAATTTAGTATTAAATTTTTATGGAAGAAATTTAATTACCTTAAGACCAAAAGACAACGTATACACTGATCCTGAGTTTAACTTTACTACTGGTAATGCTGTAGGAGTTGGAACTCAAAGTCAGACTGCTCCTACAAGACAATTTGGAATGGGTATAAATGTAACATTCTAAAAAAATAAAATATAAAAACATATAAAATGAAAAAATCAATATTAATAATATTCGCTTTTGCTTTGGTTAGTGTAAGCTGTAGCGATTTTTTGGATGTCAACGACAACCCCAACAATCCACCTATTTCAACACCAAGAATAACATTACCTGTTGCACAACAAAGTTTTTCATCATTAAATGCAAGAACAATGACGTATTTAGGTAACTTTTTGGCAGTAAATTGGGCAACACCATCAAACTGGTCTACAAATGAAATCTACTCTAGATATAATTTTACAGCTTCAGATTTCAATAATATTTTTGAAACTTCTTACGCAGATATTTTTAAAAACTTAACATATATTGAAACATATGAAGATCCTTCTGGAACAGTAGACTACTCATACTATCAGGCAATTTCTAAAATTATAAAAGGATTTCAGTATCAAATGCTTGTAGACTTATATGGTGATGTACCTTATTCTGAAGCAAATTTAAGAGGAGATAATACAACTCCAAAATATGACGATGCAGAGACTATTTACAAAGCGGTTATAGAAGACTTAACAGCTGTTGTAGGCTTAATAAATAATGCACCTGTAAATGCTCAAAACCCAGAAAGCCAAGATATTATTTTTGGTGGAGATATGTCTCATTGGATTGAATTTGCAAATACCATTAAATTAAGAATGTTAGTTAGATTAAGCAATACAGGTCAGGATGCATACATTGCTAGTCAAATTGCAACAATTAATGCAAATGGTGCAGGCTTCATTACAACAGATGTAACCTCTAATCCAGGTTATACAACTGCGCAATTTAAACAAAATCCTTTCTACGACTACTTTAGAGTAGAAGTAACAGCTGCAGAACAAGATAGAGGAGATTTTACGGTTGCTTCGGAATATGCAATTACATATTTAACGAACACAAATGATCCAAGATTAGAGCGCTTATACACTTCTTCAGAAAATGCTGATGAGTTTAAAGGAGCTCAACAAAAAACAATCCTTCCGGGTGTAGGTTTTACTTCTAAAGATTTAGCAAAAATTGGTCCAGGACTTATAAAAACTGCAGAAGGAGATCAAATAATTATGTCATTAGCTGAAGCTCTTTTTATCCAGTCTGAGGCTACAACTAGAGGTTATATATCTGGTGGAGACGCAGCAGCTCAAGCAAATTATGAAGCAGCAATTGAAGCTTCATTTACTCAGTTAGAAGTTGCAGATCCTATAGCAAGTGCTCAAACATACTATGCACAAACTACACCAAGTGTTAACTGGTCTAGTTCACCTAATAAAATTGAAGCAATTATAACTCAGAAATGGGTTGCGCTTAATGGAACTTCTTCTATAGAATCTTGGATAGATTTAACAAGAACAGGTTATCCTGCTGGATTACCGATCCCAGATGAATCTAATGGTTCTAGACCAGTAAGATTACTATATCCTTCTTCTGAGGTGTCTAGAAACAATGACAATGTACCTACACTAACAAGTAATGATGTATTTACAAAAAATCCTTTTTGGAAATAAATAAATAATATAAAACAAATAAAATGAAAAATATAAAAATCTTAGTACTACTTTTCATTAGTACTTTTGCATTTACATCTTGTGACGCATTATTGGATGATTATGAAACTGATTTTGGAAAAGGTCCAGTACTAACTCAATTCTTAAATCAGTCTATAACCAATAACTTTGTACAAGATGGTACGGGAATAATTTATGAATACGAAGTTCCAATTGTATATCAAGGAGGAGATAATACTCCTTTAGATGAAGATGTTACAATAACAATTTCTGTAGATGCAGATGCTTCAACAGCAACTGAAGGTGTAGAATTTTCTTTAACAGAAACCAGTTTTACAATACCTGCTGGATCAAATACTGCAATGGCTAAAATATCAGTAAATTCAGCTAAATTAGATCACCTAAACCCATTAACAGCAGTAATACAAATTGACTCATCATCTCAAACTGTTTCTGAGAATAACAAAACTATAATTACATTGCAAGGAATTTGTCCTACTGATTTAGCAGGTGACTATACTTATTCTGACGGAAATGAAACAAATGCAACCATCGTAGAAAATTCACCTGGTAAATACACAGTTTCTAGGGACAATAATTTTGGAACTGCATATTCTTTCAATTTTTCAGATGTATGTGGCAAACTTACAGTTACTAGTACTTATATAACTGATAACTTTAGTTCTTATTCTGACTTTGAAGGATCAGGAACTATAGATGCGGCGGGAACTATTACGTTTACATATACAATTGACCCACTATTAAATAATAGAACAATGACTCTTGTAAAAGATTAATAAATATTATTGACATTAATTTATTTACCACAAAAGCTTCAAATAAGCTTTTGTGGTTTTTTTTTATTTACATTTGCAACATGGAGAATAACATGACAACAGAAAGTACACCAACAACCAATATTTTTGGAATTAGAGCCATAATTGAAGCCATAGAAAGTGGTTCTTCAATTAATAAAATATACTTACAGAAAGGACTAAGAGGAGAATTGTTTTATGAATTGAATAAGTTAATCAAAACAAACAACCTTACTACAAGCATGGTGCCTGTAGAAAAGTTAGATCGATTATCTAAAAACAGTAATCATCAAGGTGCTGTTGCACAAATATCTCCAGTAGAATTTTACGATTTAGAAGAATTGATTGAAAAAACAGTAGAGAGTGATAAAACACCTTTATTTTTATTATTAGATCAAGTCTCTGATGTACGTAATTTTGGAGCCATCATTAGAACAGCAGAATGTTCTGGAGTCAACGGAATTATCATTCAAAAAAATGGAAGTGCTCCGGTAAATGCAGAAACAATAAAAACATCTGCAGGTGCAGCTTTTAAAATTCCTATTTGTAAAGTAGATCACATTAAAGATGCTATGTTTTTATTACAAGCATCAGATATTAAAACAGTCGCAGCTACAGAAAAGACAGAAGACTCTGTATATGATATCGATTTTAAACAACCAATTGCCATAATTATGGGTTCTGAGCATAGAGGTGTAAACCCTTCTATATTAAAAATGGTAGACTATAAAGCAAAATTACCTTTGTTAGGTGAAATAGCTTCTTTAAACGTATCTGTTGCATGTGGTGTTTTACTATATGAAGCGGTAAGACAAAGAATTGTAGTAGGTAGTTAGATATTAAAGAAAGTATATATTTAAAACAAAGCTGTATGTAAGTAATTATATACAGCTTTTTCTAATTCTCCTTTTATCTAACTTAAGCGAGAAAACAAAAAAATTAGTTATCACTTTCATCACTCAACTCCTCCTCTACTTTTGGTGGTGCAAAATTACCATGTTCGTCAAATAAAGTATCGAATTCTGTTTCTATAAATTGATGTTCTTCTCTAATAATTCCTTTATTTCTAAACGTAAATGCAAAAAGAAATCCTACTATAAAACCAGATAAATGTCCTTCCCAAGAAATACCTTCTTTTATAGGGAGCACATACCATATCATACTTCCATATAGAAATATTATAATTAAAGACAATGCGACCAACCTAAAGTGTCTTTTTATAATTCCACTAAAAAAAACAAAACTAAACAGTAAGTACACAATTCCGCTTGCACCGATATGGTAAGCCTCTCTTGCTATACACCAAGTTATGAAACCTGTAAAAAAACCGCCGAAAAGCAGTACTTTATAAGCTACTTCTCTATAAAAATAAAAAAGACTGCTTAAAAGCACAAATAAGGGAATGGAATTATTAAAAAGATGACTTACATTACTATGTATAAAATGAGTCAGGAAAACACCTCTAAAACCAACAAAAGTTCTAGGAAAAACACCGTATTTATTAAAATTAATGTCAAATTGTATTTCAATCCAATAAATAAACCAAATTGCAACAATGTATACAACCGGAATTAAAAAAATTGATTTTGATATATTTAAATGATTCTCCTCTTTCATCTGGTATAAAATTAACAAAAATAGAACCAATGTCGATTTTTACAATTTCTGTCAGAAATCTTTATTATTTTTACTGAATGAATGAACCTTTGGCAGAAAGAATTAGACCTAAAACTCTAGAAGACTATATCAGTCAGCAACATTTAGTAGGTAAAACAGGTGTTTTAACCAATTTAATTAAAAAAGGAATCATTCCTTCATTAATTTTATGGGGACCTCCAGGAATTGGAAAAACTACACTTGCCAATATTATTGCTACGGAATCTAAACGCCCTTTTTATACCTTAAGTGCTATTAGTTCTGGGGTAAAGGATGTACGAGAAATTATAGAAAAGGCAAAAAAAAGCGGAGGGTTGTTTACTGTTAAAAATCCTATTTTATTTATTGATGAAATTCATAGATTTAGTAAATCTCAACAAGATTCACTTTTAGGAGCTGTAGAAAAAGGATGGGTAACCTTAATTGGTGCAACCACAGAAAACCCAAGTTTCGAAGTTATTCCTGCCCTACTCTCTCGTTGCCAAGTATATATTTTAAATTCTTTTGATAAAACAGATCTCGTGGCACTTTTACATAGAGCTATGGAGAAAGACGAACTTTTATCAACCAAAAAAATTACTTTAAAAGAAACAGATGCATTATTACAAGTATCTGGTGGAGATGCTAGAAAGCTTCTTAATATTTTTGAATTATTAGTATCTGAAGAGGATGAAATTGAAATTACCAACGATTTAGTACTCGCTAAAATTCAGAAAAACACTGTTAGATATGATAAAACGGGTGAACAACATTATGACATTATTTCTGCTTTTATAAAATCGATTAGAGGAAGTGACCCTAATGGGGCGGTTTATTGGTTGGCTAGAATGATTGAAGGTGGCGAAGATGTAAAATTTATTGCCAGAAGACTACTTATTTCTGCTTCAGAAGATATTGGTAATGCAAACCCTACTGCATTAATTTTAGCAAATAACACATTCCAAGCAGTTTCTGTTGTTGGCCATCCAGAATCTAGAATTATATTAAGTCAATGTGCTATTTATTTGGCTAACTCCGCCAAAAGTAATGCTTCATATATGGCTATTAATGAGGCACAAAATTTAGTACAGAAAACGGGAGATTTATCTATTCCTATTCATTTAAGAAATGCACCAACTAAATTAATGAAAGATTTAGACTATGGTAAAAACTACAAATACTCGCACAATTACCCAAATAACTTTGTAGAACAAGAATTTTTACCAGATGAAATATCTGGAACCAAATTGTATGAACCAGGTAATAATGCTAGAGAAAATCAGTTTAGAGAAATCTTAAAAAACAGATGGAAAAACAGTTATAATTATTAAAATCTAATCATATAAATATATGATAATAAAAAAGAGGCCACTTAGAAACAATTTCTAAGTGACCTCTTTTTTATTATACATACAAGACTCTAAAAAATTAGAAAACCAATCTGAGGTATTTCTAATTTAATGTACGGAATTGATTAAAACTTAATTGTGTAGTGTTTTGTTACTAAGGTATCATTTTCATAATACTCTGCCACCCAGTTATTGCCATTTTTATAGATAATTCCATTCTTATCTTTAATAACAAAAACATCTTTTACATTTGTTTTAAGTATCTGAAAAACAACTGCCGGTGTAGTATCTACTAACTGGAAACCATTTTTTTTAACCTGACTATATAAAACGTCTAAATTATTTTTTGCCAGAGCAACTTCTTTAGTAGCAACCATTTTAACAGGCGCTACTTCTGCAACCTCAACAACTGTTTTAACAATAGATTCTGCTTGTAATGGAGTAAATGTATACTCGAATTCTTCCATAGTAGCATAGGCTTTTCTAATAGCTTCTTGGTACGATTTTTTATATTCCTTCTCTTTACTCTTACCCTCTTCTGATGTATACAAAACCTTACCGTTGCAATCTTGTAATTGTATTTTACTTTTTACAGTAAACATACTAGAATCGTCTATAACATTTGCAGTTAAAGCCTTACATCTATTCGTCATTAAATCTGATGGTAATGTTTCATTACTTAAAAAAACTTCAAATCCTTTTTTTTCTAAAAGAAACTTAGTTAAGGAACTTGTTTGGTATTGATCTGAACTCTTTAAAAACTCAAATCTATCTGGTACAATTACATATTTATAGTTATTGATACTTAGTTCTTGACTAAATGCCGATATTGTTATTAAAAACAAAAAACTAAATGTTATTTTTTTAATCATTTTAATTGAATATTTATTGGATTTCTAATTTTACAGTATTATTATTTGTTAATGCAATATCGCAAAATTGTACGATACTATATAGATTTCTATATAAATTAACTTTTCTTTATTTAAATATAAAACGCTTTATAAGTTACAAATATTGCTTTATTTCTAAAAGGGAATTAACAGAAAAAAAATCTCCTTTTACTGAAGTATTATTTTCAAAATTACAATAAATAGCCTGCATACCAACATTTATTGCTCCTTCTATATCTGCCTCTAAACTATCACCAATCATAATAGAATTGTCTTTATTTGCTTTTGCGATATCTAAAGCGTACGTAAATACTTTAGGGTTTGGCTTTTTAACACCCACAGATTCTGAAGTAATAATTTTATCAAAATAATGATAAATATTAGAACTCATCATCTTCTTATTTTGCACTTCTTCAAAACCATTGGTAATGATGTGCAATTTATATTTATCTTTTAAGTAATCTAAAAGTTCAAAAGTTCCATCAAATAAATAATTAAAATCTGGCAGAAAATCTAAATAGTCAACTGCCATCTCATCAATAATAGCATCTGAAATCGTATAATTTAAAGCATCAAAACTATCTTTTAATCTACCGTATCTTAACTTGTCTTTAGTAACCTTCTCTTCTCTAAACAATTTCCAATAATTAAAATTTAAAGGTTTGTAAACAGTTAAAAAAGTTTCTATATTTAAAGTAATACTATGTTTAGTAAAAACCTTCTGAAAGGCTAAATCAGAATTTTTTTCGAAATCCCATAAAGTGTGATCTAAATCAAAAAAGACATGTTGTATCTGTGTCATTTACATTATATTTGAATACATTATTTTAAGTAAGTAATATGCAACTATTTTCTTTTCTAAAAAAAGAGTTTGTTAAAAATGTATTTACATTAATAACAGGAGCTGCTTTAGGTCAAATAATTGTTTATACTTCTATTTTATTACTTACCAGACTTTTTTCGCCTGAATTATTTGGTATTTATATATTATTCACTTCTTCTGTATTAGTTTTAAAACCAATCATTACGTTACAATTAGAATTAGCAATCATTTTACCACAGAAAGATGAAGATGCTATTAATACATTTGCTTTAACCATATTTGCAACGCTAGTTCTAAGCCTATTAACATTTATCATCATATTAATTTTTAAAAGATCAATATTATCATTTTTTGAAATAAAAAAATTATCTTTTCTTATTTATTTTATTCCTTTTAGTACACTTTTCTTGGGCTTTATAACCTCTTTAAATTACTGGAATAATAGAAATAAAAAATTTAATAATATTGCTAATGGTACTATTACTAAATCTGCAGTAATGAGCGTTGGCCAGATAACAACAGGCTTTAGTGCTGCTAATTATTTGGGGTTAATTCCAGGAATGTTATTGGGACAAATAGCACAATTTATATTTCTCCTTAAAAAATCTACAGCCTCTATTTATAAATTAAAAAATGAAATTTCTTATTCTAGAATGCTCATATTAATAAAAAAATACAAGGATATACCACTTTTAAATACACTTATTACTTTTTTAAACACACTCTCTAACGAAATACCTGTATTGTTAATTACCAAGTATTTTGGACTTTCAACCGCAGGTATTTATGGTTTAGCTATTAAAGTAGGAAGAGCTCCAAGTGGAATAGTACAGGATTCTGTAAGCCAAGTATTCTTTAATAAAGCTACTGAAGTTTATAATAAAAAAGAAAATTTGCAAAATATAGTAAAGAAAACGTGCTTTAATTTATTGAAAATTTCTTTATTAATCTTTATTCCATTATTCATTATTTCTTACTTTTTAGATTTTATATTTGGAAGCGAATGGACAGATGTTGGCACGTATTTAAGAATTTTAATTCCATGGTTATATATTATGTTTTTAAGTTCACCTATAACTTCTTTAATAGTAATTTTAAACAAACAAAAAGTTATACTTTTTTACGACATATGCCTTTTAACTTTTCGCTTTCTAGCCTTTTATGCTGGATATTATTTTTATAATGATATTTTAATATCATTAATTTTATTTTCAGCTGTTGGTGTCTTTTTTAATATCTTTATTCTTATTTACTTTTTTAAAATTTCTAAGACTGAAAGTGTAAACAGAAATGCATATAAATAATTTATGATTTTAACATTTACTGGAGATATAAGTATTACTGGTTCTTTTAAAGAAAAAATTAAATCTAATGCTGAGATTTTTTCTAAGAACATTACTGATGAGTTAATAAAATCTGATTTTGTTATTGGTAATTTAGAAGGACCTACAACAACTTCTAAGAAATATCACAATTACAACACACCTCTTAAAAGTCCTGTTAACAGTATTGATTATTTAAATAAAAGAAATATTTCTATATTTAATTTAGCTAATAATCATATTCTAGATTATGGTGAATTAGGATTACAACACACAATATCTGCTATTAAAAATGAAAAATGCAGCTATTTTGGTGCAGATATGTCAAAAGAAAAAGCAATTACACCATTAATTATAAAAAAGGATGGAATTTCAATTGCACTTTTTGGTATTGCAGAATGTAACCCTAAAAAAAATGACAAAGGATACGTTTTTAATGCTGATGAATTTTTAGACTTTAAAAAACAATTAAACACCTATAAAAGCAAGGTCAATTTTATTTTCGTGAATTTTCATGGAGGAGAAGAATATACCTTATACCCCTCTACTGTAAAAAGAAATTTTCTTAAAAAAATTGCAGCATTAGATGAAGTTAGCTGTGTTATTGCGCATCATTCTCATACATTACAAGGTTATGAAAAACATAAAAATACCTTTATATTTTATTCTTTAGGTAATTTTATTTTTGATATCCCAAACCACAAACCCTATAAAGAAACTAACAATAGCGCACTATTAAAGTTTCATTTCACAAAAAATAACTTTACATTTAAGTTTATTCCTTACCTTATTAATAAAGGAAAAATTGATTCCGTAGACTCTAAAGAGTTTCAAGAAAAAATAGAAGAATTATGTAATTTCTCTAATTATAAAACAAAGTGGCAAAAAGAAGCATATAGAATCTTATTTAGAAAAGAAAACCCTAAATTGATAGAAACAATTAACGATAAAAGTTCTTTGCAAAACAAATCATTTTTAGCAATATTAATATCTAAGAAATTTTACACTAAAGTTTTATCAATCCTAAAAGATAAATATCAATTTTCGTTATATTCTAGTGCTATTATTTATAAAATAAAAAAGAAGTTTATTTAATGGAAATTACATTAAAACATAATTTAGGTTTTTCTTGGTATAAAAACAATACGGTTTCTATAAAAGGGTATTTTTATATAAATGATACGTTTTACGAAAAAGAAAAAGCCTTAAATCTACTTTCTAAAATAACAACGACAGATAAATTTAAAGAAGTTTTAAATACCATTAATGGTGTTTTTACTATCATTATTAAAAATAAAGAAAATATTTTTATAGCTTCTGATGTTACTAGGACCTTCCCTCTTTTTTATACACTTCAAAATAAAAAACTTTTTTTAAGTGATGATATTCATTATTTAAAAGACACCTTTAATATTAACGATTTTGATACCACTTCTGAAATAGATTTTAAGGCAGCAAACCACACTCAAGGAAAAAAAACATTACTAAAAAATGTTTATCAAGTTCAAGCAAGTGAGTTTCTAATCGTTGAAAAGAATCATATCGTTGAAAGTGATTTTTTTTATTCCTACGCTATAGAAAAAGAAAGTTCAGATTCTTATGCAATATTAAAAAACAAAGCTATAAATGCGTTTGAAAATACTTTTAAACGCTTTATTAGATCATTAAATAATAGAACTGCTATTATTCCTTTAAGCGGTGGATTTGATTCAAGATTAATTGCTGTAATGTTAAAAAAACACAATTACAAAAATGTAATTTGTTATACCTATGGAAGAAAAGATAGTTTTGAAATTAAAAATTCTAAAAAAACTGCAGAAGTATTAGGTTTTAAATGGCTTTTTATTGAATACGATTCTCAAATAATCAACAATTATTTAGAAACAAATGAATTTAAAGAATACGCACATTTTGCAGGAAAGTTATCTTCTATGCCATATTTACAAGAGTATTTTGCTGTAAAACATTTAAAAGACAATAAAGTTATCCCCAAAAACGCCATCTTTATTCCTGGTTATGCAGGAGATTTTTTAGGTGGCAGTCAGTTTCTAAAAGTAATTCCAGAAAAATTAGAACACAATAAAATTGTTGATTTAATTATTTCAAAAAAATATTCTAATTTTAAACTTACCATTTCTAATAAAAAAAGGATAAAAAAAGAAGTTGAAAAAACATTATTAGATTTTGATACAAACTATTTAAAAAAAATTCCTTCATCTGTTTTTGAAGATTTTGATCTTAAAGAAAAAATTGCCAAATACATTTTTAATTCAGCAAATTTTTACACGTATTTCGGGTTTGAACATCGGTTCCCTTTTTGGGATAAAGAATTGTTAGATTTCTTTAAGAAAGTTCCTGTAAAGCACAAAATTATGAAAACTCTTTATGATGATGTTCTAATTAATGAATATTTTAAATCCTATAATGTACATTTTGAACAAGAATTACAACCTTCTGAAAAAAATATTTATGCTCAAAAAATAAAAAACCAAATAAAACCATTTTTACCTACTTATATAAAACAGTACCTCATTCAAAAAAATGATTGGATGAATTACAAACCAATTACAAACCAAATGTTTATTGTAATGGATTCAAATAAACTGAGCGTTCATAAATCATCAAAAAACTACAACGAGATAATTACACAATGGTACATTTATTATTCTAAAAACAAGATAAAATAATTTTATAAACCGGTACGTTTAATTCGTTTCTCAAAAAAAATGCTGTGTTTAATTAAATTACAATCATCTAAACTAACTCAAAAACCTTTATAAAAAAGTAACACCTAAATTATAGATCCTTCAAAATCTAATATGTAATTTGAATTTTGAAATAAGTTAAGTAAAAACCACATCACCATCTCCGGTTTGAATCGAAATGGTGTACTTTAAAATAGAACTACTCAATTTATTTGTTACAAAGTACTTTTGATTAAATGTCTTTTTCTTTATAAAAAAAAGCTTCTGGTTTAATTTCTCCTCCAATTCATGATTGTATACAACAATTGTTTTTACCTTTTTCTGGAGACAAATATCAACAATAAAGCTTGAAATTTCATTCATATATTCATTTGTAGAATATGAATAAGGTATTTTTAAATGACCATCTCTTATTGTAATCATTAAACATGAAATCAATTGCTGATCTTTGTTATAAATTGTGTAAAAATCAGATTCAAATTGATTTGCATAACAAGAAAAAAAATAACTCTTATTTTCTTGTTTTACCTCTTCACTCGTTAAAATCCAAGGAAAACTTTGAATCCATTGAAACTCTTTTTCACTTCTTTTAAATAAATTATTATTAAAATTCTCAAGAAAAACTACAATATCTTCATTCCAAACTTCATTAACCTTTACTTGAATATTTTTATTATTAGTTTGATTTTTAAAAGTAAATCGAAGATCAAAAATGAAATTTAAAACCTCATCAACAAAGGACCAAAACCTTTTTGTTAACTCGAATATTCTTCTTTTTGGTGGTAAAATATCAGCAAGACTAAATCGAATATAATATCTTGTTCCTGTTAAACTGTATAACAATTTAAATTGCGTTGTTTTATCATACAATAACTTAGAGGTCTCAGAGTAATTTGTGTACATTAATTTGTAATCCCAATCTTTTAAAACTTCATTAAAAATGAGTGTTGAAACTCCTTTTCTACGAAACTCTGGATGTACCCAGCTTCCACTTAACCAACCAAAAGACACTTTTTTTTCTTGATTATAAAATATATCTGCCCAAACAGTTCTATATCCAATAATTTGGTGCTCTTTAAAAGCCATAAACAACACAATATCATTTTTATGAGCTCTAGGATTATTTATATACGATCTTACCCTAGCTTTTGATATTGGCTTGTTTTGTAGGTTGATAAACTCCTTAGAATTTACATAGCTCTCCAATTCTTGAAGTGAAATTTTTTTGATAGTAACCATTTAATTTCTATGTATCTTATTTTTTTTAAAAGGAATCTTCAAAAAATATTTCATGTATTCTTTTAACAAATAGTCTTCTGCATTTGTGTTTCCTATTTCAAAAGGTATTCTTTGAAAATTAGTTTCAATATTATCTTTTTTAATTCCGGATGTACCAAAACTAATATCTATTATTTTTTCTTCTGATAGTTTGGTAAAAAACTCTTTAGAAACATCTAAATCTGTAAACGGAAAGGAAAAAAAACGATCGTCTAAATTAAACTTCTGAACCAACCAATCCATACTTTCTTTAGTTTGGTTAACTTGTTCCTTAAAACTAATATCTGCATACAAAGCATGGCTCTTAGAGTGTGCCCCAACAGTAAACCCCGTATCTATCAATTCATTAATTTGAATAGAAGATAAGTAAGGTTTCTCCGTTTCTAGATATTCCTCAAAACTATAATTAACAGCATTTGCTAATTCATCTAAAATATGTTTATTGTTATAATTAATTGCAAACAAAATTTCTTCTATAGCTTCTTTACCTTCAAAAAAATCATGAAATACTTTTTTACATTTTACGGATGATTTTTCATAAACTTGAAATAATAAACTAGCTTTATATCTAAAGAAAAGCGCTTTATTATCAACAAAATCTGAGTTTATAAAAACAGTTGCAGGTATATTTCTTTCTTTTAAAATTGGAGCGACTATTTTGTAGAAGTTAGAAAGACCATCATCAAAAGTTAAGTGAAAGTAATTCTGATTTAATTCATCCTTAGATTTAGAAATTTCTATAAATTCTTTCATAGAAATAGGATTGAAATAATTACCTAAAACATCAATATCATTTTTAAATTCTGCAATTTTTCTAGATGGATATAAACTTTTTTCAAAGGTTGGTTTTTCATCAGAAACTTTGTGATAAAACGGTACAATTACCCTTTGATTAGATACTGCAATAAGTTTTTTTAAAATAGGATTCATTATTTCATTATATATTAAAAAAACATATTTAATGCATTAGAGTTTAAATAATAGTAACGTTCATTTTCGGCTCCAAAACTCTTAAAAAAAGAACCAATATCAGGTAAGTTACTCCCCTCAAAATCTAATGTAAAATTAGAATTTTGATATTCTTTAATAACATTATTTATTAAAAAACTCGATGCATTTAATTTTCTTGCTTCATTATTATAAGCCGAAAACAAGTAAATAATTCTATTATTAGATTTTAAAAATAACGAGCCTCCTAATAAAATATCATCCTTAAAAACACCTAAAACAAAACCTTTATCATTATTTACTACATAACCTGCTAATTTTTCAATCAAGTTTTCAGGAAAACTGATATGATCATAAAACTCCTTTTTAATTTTGATTAAATCTGATATAGAACTACTTTCTATAAGTAAATTATTTTTTTCTCCTGCTTTTACAGAACGTTTTCTTCTTTTTGAAAAAGATTTAAAAATAATATCATAATTTTTATTTAACCCTAAGGTGTAATTAATTCTACAATTCATTTTCCCGATCAGATAATTATCAGAATTAAATTGTAAATTAATTTTCACAAAGGTTTTTGGTAGCGCTTTCAAAAAATCGGAAAACAAATCTTCAGTTATATTTTCTATCGAAAAAACCCCCAATTGCTGACAAAAAAAAGGTTGTGTAATATATTTTATAAAATATTTTTGTTTCCATGGCAATGGCATCACCACTTTATAATCATCTAAAACTAAAACATCCCAGTTTTCTGCAACAATATCTAAGTACCAAGAAAAAGCATAGATTCTAGATTGAATAGAATTTTCTATACAAGCATCATATTTAAGAATATTTAAATCTTTTCTTTTAACATATTGAATCATTATGAAACAGCTATTTTAATCATAGATTCATACAATCTTTTCCAGCCTTTCCAACGTAAATAATCACTTAAACTTTCATTATGAAATAAGGTTATAAAAGTTCCGTTAACCGCTTTTACCTCATTTTTTATATCTCTTATTCTTCCTAAAGATTGTTTAGGTGTTAGCTTCATGTAATCGTTTAAAGTAGTGTCCATTAATGCAAATGGAAATACCTTTAACGGGGTTTGAATTTCGAAATCTAAATCGTAAAAATAAAAAGGCGTACACGTACTTGCTCTAAAACCTACGTTACTTGCATAGCCCATAGAGTAATCTTCTTCTACTTCTAAATCTATTAAATGTTGATACGTTTCTGGCAAACTAAATCGCAAATAATGTTGCCTAGACCTCTGAATTGGAGAATTAATAATATTCTCTAATCTCAGTTTTTCCTTTTTTAATAAAGAAGTATTGTGCATGGTAAAATAAGAAGGATGTAAACCCACTTTTGCATAATCTACCATTTCTTTAATAAGTAGTTTGTACTTACTTTTTGAAGCAGAAACATTGGTATCAAAAGTAGTATAATCGCCAATTAAAAAGAAAAAGATTGTTTTAATTTTATATTCCTTTTTAATCTCTAAAATTTTCTGAAAAGTATCAAAAGGATCTTTTTTTAGATTGAACGTAACTGCAAATCGATTCCAAACATCTAACACTCTAAAATAAAGTAAATCATTAATAAAACCGCCTACACTTCTTATCAAGCTTTTATATTTATAAGCATATGCATTATCAATATCTACCGTAGAAATAAATTCATACGTACGATTTTTGTAATCATAATCTGGAAACTTTTCTTTTAAAGCATCTAATAATTTATAAGCCCAAATATCTACTACTGGTTTTTCTAAAAAACGTTTTTTATAAGCCAAACTCTGGTCTGCAGTATAACGACCATGAATATCTTTTACGTGTGGTAAATATTCTTCATATCTAGTAATAAGATAAAAGCTGGCCGCAAAAACATCAAAAGGAATAGAAGACTTTGGTCCGGTTTTAAAGAAACAAGGCGTTTCATCCCATTTCTGCATAGAAATTTCCATATCATTAACACCTTGCTCAAACAGTAAATTATTACTTTTTACAAAAAATTCATTTCCTAAAGGTGTTTTTGTGTAGGTCATTTTAGGACCATTAAAAGCCACAAATTCTTCTACTTTAGAAGTAAAATCTACCGGAATTAATAAAGTTCTTGTAAGAATATGTTTAAAAATATAACGAACTCTTGGGGTAATTTTATGTGTGTAAACTAGTATCATGTATTCAGTTTTCAGTCTCAGTTTGCAGTCTCAGTGTTCAGTTATAATTTCAAGTACCCTTTTTAAATGATTACTAAAACCGATAACTGCAAACTAAAGCAATCCTTCATCTGCAAAGCTAAAATACGCTTTTTCGGTAATAATTAAATGATCTAGCAGCTTTATATCTAAAGTGTTTCCTGCTTCTTTAATTTTTTGAGTAAGTTGTTTATCTGCATTACTAGGTTGTAATTTACCAGAAGGATGATTATGGCAAACAATCATTGCTACAGATGCCAATTCTAAGGCTCTTTTAAACAACAACCTAACGTCTACAACCGTGGCAGTTAAGCCTCCTTTACTAATCTGACTTTTTGCTAAAACTTTGTTAGAATTATTTAAAAATAGCACCCAAAATTCTTCGTGCTCTAAATCTCCAATAACAGGTTGCATTAAATTAAAACCATCCTTACTACTCGTAATCTTAGGTTTTTCTAAGGCAATTTCTAATTGACGTCTTTTACCAATTTCTAAGGCGGTAATAATAGCAATTGCCTTTGCTTCTCCTATTCCCTTAAAAGTGGTTAATTTTTCTACGGATAATTTTGCAAGCTCGTTTATGTTGCCAGCTACATATTGCAAAATTCTTTTAGACAATGCTACAGCGCTTTCTTGCCTGTTACCAGAACCGATAAGGATTGCTATTAATTCTGCATCAGAAAGTGCTGATTTTCCTTTTGCCAACAACTTTTCTCTAGGCCTATCATCTAAAGCCCAAGATTTAATAGTTAACTTTTCCATTTTCTTTTTTCATAAAAATACAAAAATGAAAATTAACTGTTATAAACTTATTTTTATTGATAAAAACCCTTCAAATAAATTTAATCTAATTCTAATTGATTTAGAAAATTAATATACTGTTGGTTCTTTGGGTATAAATCTACTAATCTTTCCACAATATTCTTCGCTTTTACTTTTTGATCAGATTTAGAATATAAATAAGCCAATGCATACAATAAACCTTCATTTTGCGCATCTACTTTTAAACCTTTGACCAATGCTTTCTCACTATTTTTAAAGTCTTGTTTTTTATCGTACAACAATCCTAAATTATAATAAACACGAATATTGTCAGGCATTTTTACCATCGCTATTTTAAGTTGCTCAATTGCCTCATCTTCTCTATTTAATTCTGCATACATTAAAGCTAAAGAGTAATAAACAGGTCCATATTCTGGCTCTTGTTCAATAACTGTTTTAAAAGCTATTTCAGCCTTTTCATAATCTTTAATATTATAATATAATGTAGCTAAATTTATTCTAATTTGATTGTTAATGACATCAATAGATTGAGCACTTTCAAAAGTTTCTATGGCTTTTTCTATATATCCCTGTTTTAGAAAATAGTCACCTTTTTTCATTCTTATCCCTACAAAATCTAAATTTGTATCAATATGTAACCAAAATTCTTTTTTTACTTTTTGATAACTTTCTTTATAAACTTCAGGCACATCTGTTTCAGCCAAACCTCCTAAACCATAAAAAGCCTTTACTCTAACAGTTCTTTTTGGGTCTTCTAATAAAGGTAAAAAATAAGCATTATAATCCGTGGTATTTATGCCACCTAAAACATCTACACTGGCTGCTCTTACCAAGGCAGAATCATCATTTAAAAGTGAAATATAATCTTCCACAAAATTCTGTGCATTGTAATTAGCCAACACTTTTGTTGCAGATGCTCTTACTATTTCGGGTTGATGCGTATCGTGCATCAAATCAATTAAACCTTCATGACCATTTGGTTGCATGGTTATTCCTGGTGCTAATTTTTCTGAATAATGAATAGAATCTACCTCTCCAAATAATTTTGTGAAATTTTCGGCTGCCCAAACATCATCTTTATCTTTGTGACAACCAGAACAAGCATTTGGATTTCCATATTTTACACTTAAATCTGGTCTTGGCACTCTAAAACTATGATCTCTTCTAAAGTCATTTCCCATATAAAATCTTCCTGTCATGTGGCAGTTAATACATTTTGCCCCATCGGTATTTTGTTCGTGAAAATGATGTGTAGGAGTATCATATTTTTCTGAAACATGACATTGCGCACACAATTTATTACCATCAAACTTTAGTTTTAATGTATGTGCATCATGGCAATCTGTACAAGTTACATCATTTTGATACATTTTACTCTGCGTAAACGAACCATACACATAATCTTCATCTAAAATTTGTCCGTCTGCCTGATATAAAGGAGCTTCTAATAACTGTGGATAATAATGATCTAACATCGTTCCTTCAAAATTAAAGGCTCCAGAAAACTGCTCTCTTCTCATATGGCAACGTGCGCATTGGTCTACCAATTCTTTAGGCCTTGTTTTTATTGTCATTTGAAAAGTTCCGCTGTCCATGTAATCTTCACCAAGTTTATCTACATCGGCAACATGTTCTTTTCCTGGACCATGACACGCTTCACAATTCACATTAATAATTGCAAACTCGGTATTATAACTATGTGTTTCTGCATCGTAATTTTTACGAACATTTGTAGAGTGACAATCAGAACACATATTATTCCAATTTAAACCACCTCTAGACCAATGCAACCACTCAGAGTGTACAACTTTAAAATCTGGATATAAATCGAACCATTTATTCTCTACAGAATCCCAAGCAGTTCTTAAACATTGGTAATGTCCGTCTGGAAATTGAACAATATATTGCTGTAAAGGAGTAATACCAAACGTGTATATTATTTTATAATCGTGGTTTTCACCATCTGGTCCTTCTGTATTTACATAAAAATCATTGTCTTTTTTATAAAAATGAGATGTCACACCCTGACTTGTAAATTTCTGATTGTTAAAATCACCTAAAATAGAAACACTGTCGGCAATTTCCATCGCTTTATCATGATGCGATCCTTCCCAATTTTTAAATTGATCTTGATGACATTCTTTACACTTCTGGTCTCCTAAAAAATGATCATCAGGAATAATTTTTCCTGAAAGAAAAACACTACTATCAGCTACTACAGCCTTATAATCTTGTTTTTTATCACAAGAAAAAAAAGACATCATAAATAAGGAAAAGATTAAAAATGAGTTTATTTTTAAAAAGACGGATGAGCGTAAGTTGATTATTTTCACGAAACTTAATGTTTATAAATAGTAAAACTAAAGTTTCTAGGTAACAGAAAAGAAGATATTTATCATCTTTTATTGAAAAAATACTTTTTTTGACTCTTAATAAAATACAGTGAAAATCAAAATACACAACTACTAATCAGGCTTTTATTAAAAGAATAAAAATAACTGTAATTATTTTTATACCTCATAAACCTATAAAACATTCCTAATTATTTTTTCTAATATGCTTATATTCTGTTTTGTTGATTACCTCATTGTTAACTATTATTTTTACAAATCTGTTAAAGAACCGATACTTACTTAAATTTGAAAAAATCTATTTATTACCCTTTTCCATGAAAACTCTTTATATCTTTGCCGACACATTCTACCTTTAAATTATGAAAATTATTATAGCTGGTGCTGGAGAAGTTGGTTTTCACTTAGCTAAACTTCTTTCTTACGAATCTCAAGACACCTATATTATAGACTTTAATGGTGAAAAGTTAGAATATCTGAACAGTCATTTAGATGTAATTACTAAAAAAGGTGATGCTACATCCATAAAATTATTAAAAGAAATTGGAATTGAATCTGCAGATTTGTTAATTGCGGTTACCGATAGTCAGAATACCAATTTTACTATTTCTGTAATTGGAAAATCTTTAGGAGCCAAAAAAACAATTGCTAGAATAGACAATCCTGAGTTTTTGAATAACTGTGAAGTAGATTTTACAAAATTTGGTTTAGACTTTATGATTTCGCCTCAAGAATTAGCGGCTAATGAAATAAAAATGCTGTTAAATCAATCTTCATTTAATGATACTGTAGCATTTGAAAGCGGTATTTTTAATGTATTAGGTACGCCATTAACCTATAAATCTCCCATTGTAGATTTAACGGTTAAAGATGCAAAAGAAAAATTTGCTGATGTAGATTTCATCACAATTGCAATTAAAAGACAAGGTGAATCTCAAACGATTATTCCTAGAGGAGATATTGTTTATGAAATAGGAGACCAAGTTTATTTTTGTGTACCAAATTACAGCATGAAAGACCTTTACCCTATTACTGGTAAAAAACGCTTGCAAATTAAAAATGTAATGATTCTTGGAGGTGGTAGTATTGGAGAAAAAACGGCAAGAAAACTTTGTAAAGATAATTTTAGAGTAAAACTTATAGAAAAGAATAGAGATAAAGCAGAATTTTTAGCTGAAGAGCTAAGTGATACTTTAGTTATTAATGGTGATGGTAGAGATTTAGAACTATTAGAAGAAGAAAACATTAGAGAAACGGATGCTTTTATTGCGGTTACAGGAAACTCTGAAACCAATATTATGTCTTGTTTACTTGCAAAATCTAAAGGTGTTAAAAAAACAATTGCCTTAGTTGAAAATATGGAATATATTGATATTTCTCAAACTATTGGCATTCAATCTTTAATTAATAAAAAATTACTTGCTGCAAGTAATATTTTTAGACATATTAGAAAAGGTGAAATTTTAGACCTTGCCAATTTACACAATGTAGATGCAGAAATTTTTGAATTTGAGGTTCAAGAAGGTGCCAAAGTATCAGAACATCCTATTAAAGATATACGCATTCCTAGAGAAGCTATTTTTGGTGGTATTATTAGAGATAAAAAGGCAATTATGCCTCATGGAAATGTACAAATTATAACAGGTGATAAAGTAATCGTATTTTGTTTAACAGAAGCCATAAGTGCTGTAGAACGTTTATTTAAATAAATATGACGAGTACTTTAAACACCAAAATAATATTTCGATTTTTAGGTATTACTGCAATCTTAAACGGTTGCTTTATGTTTATTGCATATCCGTTTAGTCTGTATCATAATGAAGATGCCAAGTGGGGAATTTTAAATGCAGGAGTTGTAACTGTAATTCTTGGACTATTACTTTATTTTCTAAACAAACCTAAAAGCACCCATTTAAAAAAGAAAGATGGATACTTAATTGTAACCTTAGGTTGGCTAATCCTCTCTTTAACAGGAATGCTCCCTTATTTATTTTCTGGAACCATACCAAGCGTTGCAGATGCTTTTTTCGAAACCATATCTGGCTATTCTACCACAGGTTCATCTATATTAACAGACATAGAATCCATGCCAAAAGGAATCTTATTTTGGCGCAGTGCAACGCATTGGATTGGAGGAATGGGAATAATTGTACTTACTATTGCTATTTTACCATTATTAGGTATTGGAGGAATGCAACTTTTTATGGCAGAAGCTCCAGGCCCATCTGCAGATAAATTACACCCTAGAATTACAGATACTGCAAAACGCTTGTATTTAATTTATATATCTCTTACGTTTGCCCAATTCTTTTTATTAAAATTAGCTGGTATGAATTGGTTTGATGCTATTAACCATGCTATGGCAACAATGAGTACGGGTGGTTTTTCTACTAAAAATAGTAGTGTAGCTTTCTACAACAACCTACCTCTGGTACAATATATTATTATCTTTTTTATGTTTGTGGCAGGTACTAACTTTGTACTTACTTATTTCGCTTTAAAAGGAAAGGTTCGTAAAGTTTATGAAAGTGAAGAATTTAAATACTACTTTTTTGGAATATTAGGCGTTTCTACATTAATAGCAATTTTAATCATCTTTTTTCAAGACCCTAATTTACAAACAACCATTCAGCACCCTATGATTTATGGTGAAGTAGAAAGCGCTATTAGACATTCACTTTTTATGGTGATTTCTGTGGTAACTACAACTGGTTTTGTAAGTGCAGATTTTACCATGTGGAATTTCTTTGCAACAGGTATTTTCTTTGCCTTGTTCTTTACAGGTGGTTCTGCAGGTTCTACAAGTGGTGGAATAAAAATAGTTAGACACATTGTAATGCTTAAAAATAGTTTTCTAGAATTTAAAAAAGCCTTACACCCAAATGCAATAATACCTGTACGATTAGACGGAAAATCAATACCTCCAACTATTGTATTTAATATACTATCGTTTTTTATTATTTACATGCTCATCTTTATATTAGCCTCTGTAATACTAACCCTTTTAGGCTTAGATTTTATGTCTGCTTTAGGTGCAGCTGCTTCCTCTTTAGGAAACATTGGACCCGCTATTGGTAGTGTAAGCCCTGTAGATAGTTATTCTCATTTATCTGATGCCGCTAAATGGTTTTGTTCCTTTTTAATGCTTATTGGGCGTTTAGAACTTTTTACAGTACTTATTTTATTTACTCCTTTCTTTTGGCGTAAAAATTAATTATAGATTTAATTTTCAAATAATTTACGCCTCAATTTTGAGGCGTTTTTTGTTTTGTATAAATAATAAAAAAGCTACTTTTATTCTTTATGAAAAAACAATCGAATTTCTTGTATAAAGCTATTGAAGACAAAACTATTGTTTGGTTTGAAAATAGTAATGAATATCTAATTCTAGAAAATACCACTGCAGATATTTTAAAAAGATTAAGCAAAGGAATTGCTGTAAAAGAAATTGCTGAAGCTTTATCTAAAAAATTGGCAGTTCCTTTAGATAGAACTATAGATTTTATAATAGACTTAGAAAAAAAGATTTACGTACCTAAAAGCAATAAGGAATCTGAAATCATTAATGATTATAGAGATATTGAAAAACCAAAATCTTATGAGTTTATAAAGTTCTACAAAGTTAACAACGTTGTTTTTAAAGTTTCTTTTTTAAGTGAAAAAGAACTTTCTCTTGTGCATCCTAAATTTGCACATTTAGTGATTAAGGATAGCAGCAATTTTGATTATGAATTTGATGTTTTTATAAATAATAAATTTATTTTTCTTATTGTTGATAAGCAACTGATAGGTGCTTGGAGCCGTGATGATATTCATTATTTTCAAGGCAAGTTTTCGATGCAATTTATTCAGAAAATTCATCAGAAAGAAGAAGACGAATGGATGGGCGTTTTTCACGCATCCGCTGTAAGCGACGACAAAAAATCAATCTTATTTTTAGGTGATTCAGGCAATGGAAAAAGTACTTCTTTAGCATTGTTACAAGCAAACGGTTTTACTTGTTTAGCAGATGATTTTGTACCTATAGATATCGAAAAAAGAGAAGTGTATAGCTTTCCGGCATCTATATCGATTAAAAAAAACAGCTTAGAAACGTTGCTTCCTATTTATCCAGAATTAGAAACAACCGCAGAATATAATTTTACAAGATTAAACAAAATTGTACGCTATTTAAAGCCTAATAACACCAATTATTTTAATCATTTACCTTGTAATGATTTGGTTTTTATAAAATATGAAAAAGATGCTGATTTAACTTGTGAGAAAATTTCTAAACTAGCTGCTTTTCAACAATTAATACCAGATTCTTGGATATCACCAAAGAAAGAAAATGCAGAAATATTTTTAGACTGGTTTAGTCGTTTAAATTGTTACCAACTAACCTACTCTAATAATGACGAAATGATAGCAACTGTTTCTAAAATATTTAATAATGACTTATAAAGAAACGCTTTTTTTTGTTGCTAAATGTTTAACAATTTCTTCGGAAGAAAAAAACAAAATAGAAATTGAGACACAACTAAAAACTACAGAAATAGATTGGGATGCTGTTGTAAAAGTAAGCACAGGTCATTTTGTATTTCCTGCTTTGTATTGCAATCTAAAAAAAGCCGGTTTTCTGAATTATTTACCGGAAGAATTGGTGAATTATATGATTCATATAACAGATTTAAATAGAGAACGTAATCTGCAAATAATAGAGCAAGCTAAAGAAATAAATACTCTTTTATTAGCTAATAATATTACTCCTATTTTCTTAAAAGGAACAGGCAACTTGCTTGAAGGTTTGTACGAAGATATTGCCGAGAGAATGGTTGGGGATATAGATATAATTGTTTCTAATACCGATTTTGAAAAAGCTATTCAGCTTTTAAAAGATCAAATGTATTCCGCTAAAGATGAGGTTTACATGAACTTTCATTGGCATTATCCTAAAATGGTAAAAGAGAACCGTATTGCTGCTGTAGAAGTGCATAACAAAGTTTTAAAAAAGCCATACACTCAGTATTTAGATTACCAAACTCTAAAAAAAGATTCTTTTAGTGTAAATAAAATTACAGTTGCTTCTTTTGAAAATCAATCTTTAATTACCGTTTTACAAAAACAGATTAATGATAATCTCTATTTTTCTAAAACTATTACTTTAAGAAACGTATATGACAGCTATTTATTAGCTAACAAAACAACCTCAAAAAAGAGAGTTTTAAATAATAAAAAATTAGAAAAATATCTTAATAATTATGCAATTGTTGCATCAGAAATTTTGAACAATCCTAACAGTTTAACTTTTATCAAAAATGAAGAAGCTTCTAAATATTTAAGATCTTACCTTTTAATTTTAGAAAACTCCCAAGCAGAAATCAAAAAAATTAATCGAATTAATTCTTATATAAAATTAAAAGATAAGCTAAAAATTCTACAATATTCTTTTACTGATAAAGAGTACCGTACATATACATTTAGACGTTTTAAAAGCGTACCTTTTTATCTAAAACAATTTGGTTTCATAAAAACTAAACCAACCCCTTAACCTCTTCAAAATCTAAACCTCCATAATTACCAGAACTCATTAAAACCACTGCTGACTTCGCTAAATCTTGACTAAATAAAAAGGCTTTAAATTCATCTGGATTCGTATAAATAACCAAATCATCTCTTTCAAAAGCATTTGCAATTTGCTCTGCAGTAACTGCTGACAATTGTTTAATTTTTACAGCATGCGGAGAATAAAATACCACCGCTTTATCGGCTGCATCTAAGGCTCCTTTGTATTCTGCTAAAAATTCAGCATTCAAACTAGAATAGGTATGTAGTTCTAAACAAGCCAAAACTGTTCTTTCTGAATATTGTTCTTTAACCGCTTTTGTAGTTGCCTCCACTTTACTTGGTGAATGTGCAAAGTCTTTAAAAATTACTGTTGATGGAGTTTCTACAATTTTCTCTAATCGCTTGCTTGCTCCTGCAAAACTAGCAATAGCTTCATAAAAATCATCCTCATCAACCCCCATGTGTTGACAAATCCACTTTGCTCCTGCTAAATTCTGCAGATTGTGTTTACCAAAAACTTCTAAAGGTAAGTTTCCTTCTGCTGTCTCTAAATAGGTAATTCCGTTTTCAATAAAATGTTTAGGTGTCGTATAAGGATATTTCTTAATATGATTTTCTGAGGTTTCTACAACCTCTTTTACGATGGCATCTTCTTCATTATACACCATACTTCCTCCATTTACCATAGAATCTGTAAAGATTTTAAACTGATCTACATAACCTTCAAATGTTGGAAAAACATTAATATGATCCCAAGCAATTCCACTTAACAACGCAATATTTGGTTTGTATAAATGAAACTTTGGTCGCATGTCTATAGGCGAACTCAAATACTCATCACCTTCTAAAACAATAAAATCGTTTTCTTCTGTTAAATGTACCATGGTTTCAAAACCATCTAATTGTGCACCTACCATATAGTCTACTTCTTTTTCATGGTAATTTAATACATGTAAAATCATAGAAGTGATGGTTGTTTTACCATGAGAACCCCCAATTACAACACGAGTTTTATCTTTAGATTGCTCGTATAAAAACTCAGGATAAGAATAAATTTTTAAACCTAATTCTTGGGCTTTTAATAATTCTAGATTGTCTTTCTTAGCATGCATCCCCAAAATAATCACATCTAATTCTGATGTTATTTTCTCTGGAAACCAGCCAAATACTTCTGGCAATAAGCCGTATTTTTCTAATCGAGATTTAGAAGGATTGTGAATTGTATCATCAGATCCAGAAATTTGGTATCCTTTTTGGTATAAAGCAATTGCAAGGTTGTGCATGGCACTTCCGCCAATAGCAATAAAATGAATTTTCATCGAACAAAATTTAAAAAAGTAAAAATACAAAAGCTTACTACAATATAAAGTATCTTTAGACGTAAACTCTAATAAATTTTGATTTACAAGCTAATTTGTATATGCTTTAAAAGCATAAAATAAATTGATTATGAAAAAACTGACAACAACACTAATAATGATTATAGCTTTCTCTTCTTTTTCTAATGCTCAAGACGCTTTTAAAGACCTTTGGTTACAAGTAGATAGGTTTGAAAAAGACAATTTACCTAAATCTGCTTTAGAAATTGTAGATAAAATTTACGCTAAAGCGGATAAAGAAGAAAATTCTCCTCAATTGATAAAAACACTTTTTTATAAAAGTAAATATTCCTTAACATTAGAAGAAGATGCGCAATTAATCATTATTGATAATTTTAAAAAACATATTGCTAAAAGCGAATTCCCAACAAGAAACGTATTAGAGAACATACTAGGTAATTTATATTGGCAATATTTTAATGAAAATAGATACAAATTTTACAACCGAACAAAAATAGCCTCTTCGACAAGCTCTGAGTTTAAAAAAGGCGATTTTAGAACTTGGGATTTAGAAACCCTTTTTAAAGAAATTCACTGTCATTTTGAAACTTCTTTAGAAAATGCAGAAGTATTACAGAAAACAGATATTTATGACTATTCTGATATTTTACAAATCTCCAAAGAGTCTAAAACATACAGACCAACTTTATATGATTTTTTAGCAAATAATGCTTTAGATTTCTATAAATCATCAGAAACTAGCATTACCAGACCTTCTTATAAATTTGTGTTAGATAATTCAGATTTTTTATCTGATTACAAAACCTTTTCAGACTTAAAAATTGAAACTGAAGATCATTTATCATTACAATTTAATGCGTTAAAAATCTATCAGAATTTAATTCAGTTTCATACTAAAGAAAACAATTTAAATGCTTTAGTAGATATCGATATTCAACGTATAAACTTTATTTATGAACACGCTACTTTTACCCACAAAAAGAAAATCTATCTAAGCACTTTAAATAAAACAAAACAATATTTCATCAAAAATGAAGCAAGTGCTTTATATACTTTTCAAATTGCGAAATACCATAGAGAACAAGCCAACAATACACTTGCTTTTTCTATTTGTAATGAGGTAATTAATGAGTTTCCAAGAAGTATGGGAGCACAAAAATGTGCGGTTCTTAAAAGTCAAATTTTAGAAAAATCACTTTCTATTACTGCTGAGCAATTTGTGCCAATTAACACCAATTCTAGAGCACTAATCAATTATAAAAATATTGATAACATCTATTTTACAGCGTACAAAATAACAAGTACAGAACTAGAAAAGTTCAATAAAACGTATAATAATAGTGCTAAAATAAAATTTATAAACACTTTAGAGAAAAATAAAAATTGGAATGCCAACTTAAGAAATGAACAAGATTATTTACAACACAGTACAGAAATAATACTTCCAAAACTTGACAACGGAAATTATTTAATTGTTTCTTCGGATGATGAAATTATTGGCGAAAACACCATTTTTGGAACAGCTACAATTCAAGCAACCGATTTAACTTTAATTGAAAATAATTTTGACGACAAATATAATTATCAAATTGTAGATAGAAACACAGGTAAACCTATTAAAAATGCAGAGGTATCGCTATCTAACAACAAACCTATAAGAGGTGCAACTATCAATAAAACATTAACGACAGATAAAAACGGATTTGCTTCTTTTAAAAGTGAAAACTACTACCAAGATGTAATCATCAAAGTAAAAACGAAAGATGATGTTGCTACTTTTGGAAATCATTATTTATATAAAACCAATAGAAGACAAACAAATGAAGTAAACGAAAGTTTACAGTCTTTTATTTTTACGGATAGAAGTATTTACAGACCAGGACAAACGGTTTATTTTAAATCGATTGTTATTAAAAAACAAGGAGACCAATCGACTGTTTTTACGGATGGTTTTATAGAAATTAATTTAAAGGATGTAAACAATCAAACGGTAAATACACTAGCATTAAAATTGAATGAATTTGGTTCTGTTGCTGGTGAATTTATCTTACCAAACAATGGTTTAACGGGTCAGTATGCTATTGAAATAAAACAAAACTCGAAAAGTAAAAGTAATATCCGATTATATTCTAATCGTTCTTTTATTTCTGTTGAAGAATATAAAAGACCAAAATTTGAAACAGCATTTAAACCAATTACAGAAAGCTATAAAATTAACGATGCCATTACCATAAACGGATTTGCAAAAGCATTTTCTGGTGCAAATATTACAGATGCGAAAGTGGTGTATCGTGTGCACAGAAAAGTGCAATACCCGAGTTGGTATTATTGGAGAAGACCAAACCTAACTTCGAGTTCACAAGAAATTATAAACGGAGAAACTAGTACAGATGAAAATGGCGTGTTTAAAATAGTATTTAATGCCATTGCAGATGAAAGTGTTGATAAAGAAAGTCTGCCTATTTTTAATTATGAAATCACCGCAGACGTTACAGATATCAACGGAGAAACTCGCAGTGCAACTAGCATTGTAAATGTTGGCTATCATGCTTTAGTTGCAACTATTTTATCAGAAAACAACATCGATAAAAACAGCAATAACACTACTTTAAATATTGATACAAAGAACTTGAATGGCGAGTTTATTCCTGCAAAAGGAAATATCAAAATATATAAATTAGAAGCACCAAAAAATCCGTTAAGAGACAGACCTTGGGCAGCGCCAGATTATCAAGATATTTCTGAAAGAGAATTTAGAGAACTTTTTCCTCATGACTCCTATTCAGAAAATGAAATGGATGCCACTAATTGGAAAAAAGGAACACTTATTTTTAACGAAGAATTTAACACTGAAATTAGTAAAGAACTCCTTTTAAAAAACACAAAAAACTGGGTTTCTGGGAAGTATAAAATAGTTTTAGAAAGTAAAGATAAATTCAATCAGAAGGTAAAAGACGAAAAAATAATTACACTTTTAGCTACAAAAGAGAAACAAATTGCAGACAATAACTTATTTGTAATTCATGCAGATAAAACTGCTTATCAAATTGATGACGTGGTTGAAATACAATTAGGTTCTGCATCTAAAGACATTACCGTAATTGTACAGATTGAAAAAAATCATACAATTATAGAAACTCGTTTAATTAAATTAAATAATGATACAAAAACGATAAAAATACCGGTTAACAAAGAGGATCTTGGTGGTTTTGCTGTAAAATATCACTTTGTAAATTATAATTATTTTAAAAGCGGAAGTTTAATAATTAATGTAACTCAAGAAAAAGAAAACATAGAAATTGAAACCAATATATTTAGAGATAAATTATTACCAGGACAAGAGGAAACTTGGAGTTTTACCATTAAAAATGATAAAAACGACCAACTTGCTGCTGAAGTTTTAGCTTCTATGTATGATGCTTCTTTAGATGAATTTAAAGCGCATAATTGGAGTTTTAATCCGATAGCTTCAAAGCCAAAATATTATTCTTATACCCATAGTAATGCTAATAATAGTTTTAGCAATACTTATTTTAACATCGTTAATGCTCAAAGAAATCTATCTGGTTACCCAACAATTTCTTATGATACTTATAATTGGTTTGGGTTTAGTTTTGGAACGAATAGAAATCTTCATTTAAGACGTAAAATGACAAAAATGAGTGCACCAAGCCCAGAAATGATTGTGGTAATTGAAGATGAAAAAGAAGTTTCAGAAAACATTATTGAATCTACAGAAACGGATGAAAGTGAAATGGTTGATGATGTTTCTTTTGTTAAAGAGGAAGAAGAAAAAGTCTCTTTAGAAGGAATACAAATCAGAAAAAACTTTAATGAAACTGCTTTCTTTTTACCTCAATTAAGAACTGATAAAAACGGACAAGTAAGTTTTTCTTTTACAATGCCAGAAGCATTGACAAAATGGAAATTGCAATTATTAGCACATACAAAATCGTTAAAATCTGCAACCAAAACATTAGAAACGGTTACGCAAAAAGAATTGATGATTGTACCAAATGCACCAAGATTTTTACGTGAAGGAGATGAAATTACACTTTCGGCAAAAGTAACCAACTTAACAAATAACCAATTAAGTGGTTTTGCTAAACTAATTTTAACAGATGCCATTACAGGAAAAGAAATTGATACAGCATTAGAAAACCTCAATGCTAACAAAAAATTTACCGTAGATAAAGACGGAAATACCAATGTTTCTTGGAGTTTATCAATTCCGGAAACTGTGCAAGCAGTACAATATAAAATTGTTGCAAAAGCTGGTGATTTCTCTGATGGTGAACAAAATGTTTTACCTGTTTTATCCAACAGAATGTTGGTTACAGAAACTTTACCAATGTGGGTAAGATCTAACGAAACTAAAACTTTTACCTTAGATAAGTTAAAGAATAATACTTCTTCTACTTTAAAAAACCATAAGTTGACTTTAGAAATGACATCAAACCCAGTTTGGTATGCAATTCAATCTTTGCCCTATTTAATGGAATATCCGTATGAATGTGCAGAGCAAGTTTTCTCTAGATATTATGCAAATACTTTGGCAAGTTTTGTAGCAAATTCTAACCCTAAAATTCAAGAGGTTTTTAATGCTTGGAAATCTTCTGATGCGCTTTTATCAAACTTAGAAAAAAATGAGGAATTAAAATATTTGATAATTCAAGAAACTCCTTGGTTAAGAGATGCACAATCTGAAACCGAACAAAAAAAGAGAATTGCTTTATTATTCGACTTGAATAAGATGAAAAATGAGCAAGAAAAAGCCATCAATAAATTACAAGATATTCAGATGAATTCTGGTGGTTTTCCTTGGTTTAAAGGTAGTAGAAATGAAAGCAATTTTATAACACAACATATTGCAACTGGTTTTGGTCATCTGCAAAAATTGAGCGTTACAGATTTAGATACTTCAACAAAAAAAATGATTGAAAAAGCTGTACAGTTCTTAGATGAAGAATTGGATGATCAGTATAAGAAGTTATTAGACAACGCAGAGCAAATCAAACAAAAAGCAAAAACAGAAAAGAAAGGTAAAAAAGCATATGATGATTATTTAGCTAAAAATAATTTGAACTATTTTACCATTCAGTATTTGTATATGCGTAGTTTTTACAGCAACATTTCTATGGATAACAACTTGCAAAAAGCGGTTGCTTATTACAGAAATCAAACTGTTACCTATTGGAATGATTATAATTTATATGCAAAAGGACAAATTGCTTTATCATTATTTAGAAATGATAAAAAAGAAACTGCTAACAAAATTTTAAAATCATTAAAAGAAAATTCAATTACTTCTGATGAATTAGGAATGTATTGGAAAGAAAATGCTGCAGGGTACTATTATTATCAAGCTCCTATAGAAACTCAGGCATTAATGATAGAGGTTTTCTCTGAAGTTGGTGTCATTCCGAATGAGCCTCAAAGAGCGAAGAGGAATCTAAGTGATATTGACAATTTAAAAATTTGGTTGCTAAAAAACAAGCAAACCAATAGTTGGAAAACTACCAAAGCTACGTCTGAAGCAGTGTATGCTTTATTATTAAATGGAAGTGATTGGATATCGGTAACTGATATGGTAGCTATAAAAGTTGGTGACAAAGAAATTAATCCAACAAAGTTGGAAGAAGTAAAAGTAGAAGCCGGAACTGGTTATTTTAAAACTTCTTGGAATGGGTCTGAAATTACACCAAAAATGGCAGCAATTACCATCAACAAGAAAGGAGAAGGAATTGCATGGGGAGGTTTGTATTGGCAATATTTTGAAGATTTAGATAAAATTACTTCTGCAGAAACTCCGTTAAAATTAGATAAGAAATTATTCTTAAAAGTAAATTCAGATACAGGTAAAGAGTTACAAGAAATAATAAAAAACACACAGTTAAAGGTTGGTGATTTAATTACAGTTAGAATTGAGTTAAGAAGTGACAGAAATATGGAGTTTATTCACATGAAAGATATGAGAGCTTCTGGAGTAGAACCCATAAATGTTTTATCTAGCTATAAATGGCAAGACAATTTAGGATATTACGAAAGCACTAAAGATGCTGCAACGAACTTCTTTTTTGATCGATTACCAAAAGGTGTTTATGTTTTCGAATATGATGTAAGAGTTAATAATGCTGGTAATTTTAGTAACGGAATTACAACTATACAAAGTATGTATGCTCCAGAATTTAGCAGTCATTCTAAAGGGATAAGAATTAAGGTGTTAGAAAATTAAGCATTTTACCTAGCAAAATAGTACCTCATATATTTTGAAAAAAGGGTAAAAAGGTTGTATTTTTGAGTAACCCCCAATTTAAAATAATGAAAAAAATATTATTAGCCCTCAATTTAATATTTGCAGTAAGTTTAACAGTAAAAGCCCAAAACATATCCGACCATGCAATTGGTGTTCGTATCGGCGGCGGAAATGGAACAGGTGGAGAAATCTCCTACCAAAAGCATTTAAAAAATAACAACCGTTTAGAAGTAGATTTAGGTTTAGCCAGTGAAGTTAACGATTTTAAAGTAACAGGTTTGTACCAATGGCTTTGGAGCATCGAAGAACAATTTAACTGGTACGCAGGCGTTGGTGGCGGAATTGCATCCGCTAGTAAATTAGGTGTTTACGGAGCTGGAGTTGTAGGATTTGAATATAACTTTAATGCCCCAATAGTAGCCTCTTTAGATTATAGACCAGAACTTGGTTTTTCTGGAGCTTTAGGCGGTTTAACTTCTAATATAGGTATAGCCGTTAGATATCAGTTTTAAAAAAAATCCCCCTAAAAAAAACCTTCTAATGTTAATCATTAGAAGGTTTTTTTATGTGCTAAATTGTTAAGGAAAAATTCTTTTGGATTCATTTTTCAATAAATAAAGTTCATTTAGATGAAAAATTAAATATAACTTTGAACTTTAATAAAAAAACAAATGAATATGAAAAAAACACTTTTAAGTATTGGTCTTTTAGTAGCTGGAGTATTTTCTATAAATGCACAAAGTATTTCTGAAAATGCAATTGGTCTAAGATTTAGTGGCGGAAATGGAGTTGGAGGAGAAATATCTTATCAAAGAGCATTAGGTGAAAACAACCGTTTAGAAGTAGATTTGGGTTTAGCAAATGAATTTGCTGATTTTAAAGCAACAGGTTTATACCAATGGGTTTGGAATTTAGAAGATAAATTTAATTGGTACGCAGGAGCTGGTGGAGGAATCGTTTCTAATGGTGGAACAGCAATTTATGGAGCTGGTGTTGTAGGTATTGAATATAATTTTGATGCACCAATTTTACTTTCTTTAGATTATAGACCAGAAGTAGGAATTACTGGAGGATTAAGCGGTGTAAACTCGGATATTGCACTTTCTGTAAGATACCAATTCTAAATAATTAATTTATTATAATAAAAATCCTCTAAATTAATTTTTAGAGGATTTTCTTTTTTTACTCGCTTTTACTAGCAGGATAAAACCCAAAGCTAATTACAATCAATAATTTAAACCTAATGCTCGCAATTAGAAATTTACTTTTAAAGAGCTCTATTGGTTTCGTTTATGGCATACTTTAAAATTATTTTACCTTTTAAAAACCTTCTACTGTAACTATTGGACCTTTTTTATTATAAACTAAAGTTTCTATCGAAAAACCTTTTGAATCAATAATTCAATGGATAAAGATCATTTAGATACAGTAAAACATCTAAATTTGAAACATAATAAAAAACACACATAAACATGAAAAAAACACTTTTAATTATAGGTCTATTAGTAGCTGGAGCATTTTCTGTAAATGCACAAAGTATTTCTGAAAACGCAATCGGTTTACGTTTAGGAGATAATGATGGTTTTGGAGGAGAAATATCTTACCAAAGAGCTTTAGGAGATAATAACAGATTAGAAATTGATTTAGGTTTAAGAAACAACAAAAACTACGACGGTTTTAAAGCTACTGGTATTTACCAATGGATTTGGAATATTGAAGGTGGTTTTAATTGGTATGCTGGTGTAGGTGGTGGTTTAGGAAACTACAGTGGAAAAGACAACAAAGATAATTTTTCTGAAACATTTGCTTTTGCAGCTGGTGATATTGGAATTGAGTACAATTTTACAGACGCACCAATATTACTTTCTTTAGATTTAAGGCCAGAATTTGGTTTTGGAAATACATACAATGATTTTGATAATGACGTAGCATTCGGTATCAGGTACCAATTCTAGATAATAAAAGATTATAAAAAAAATCCTCTAAATTATTTTTTAGAGGGTTTTCTTTTTTTACTCGCTTTTGCTAGCGGATTAAAATCTAAAGCCAATTGCAACCAATAGTTTAAATCTTCCTCTAAATCTACTGCTTCTTCAGAGAGAAATACAAAACCTTTCATCGGTTTTCCTGTAAAATTCATTTTGTTACAACCTTCTTTTTCTAAAGATGCTTCATAAATATTAGGATTAATACGCGCCATAATTTCTTCTTTCATTACAGCAACATACATTTTATCATCTACCATAAATAACAAACCTCCCATCATCTTTTTAGTAATAAAAGAAACACTTTTTTCATTTAAAAATTGAGAAACTCTATCTGCTAAATATTCACTATAAGCCATTATTATTTTTATTTTAGCGGATAACTATCTAATATTTTATGGAGAACTTCTTTAAAATAAAGCACTCTTTTTTCTGGAGTTCTTTTCTCTTTTATGGTTGATATTAAAATTCCTTCCCAAAAAAGTTCGTTGGTTTTGGCATCCACAAATTCTACCATTATTTCTTCATCTAGTTTTTTTCCTCCAATTGGTATTCCACCAGAAACAGCTAAACCACCGTTTCTACCTCCACTTCCTAAACCAATAGCAATGGTATTTGTAACTTTAGGAGCAGATGTTTTTGACTTAAAGTTGATATAAAAATCAGGAACTTCTACTTCTTTAAAACCCTTTTCTTCCATTTCTTCAAATAGTGCATCTGCTGCCCTATCCACGTCAAATTCATTTAAACCAGCACCAATATCATCAAAAAAAGCATAGGTTTTGTATTCCTTAAAGTTGGTGTTCTCATCATAATCGGTAATTACTTTAGAGGTTGAGCAACTCATTAATAAAAGTAATATGAAGTATTGGGCTTTTTTCATCAGAAATATTATTTATTTTCTTCAATTACAACTCTTGTTGGGGTATCTTTTCCGCTAATAATGCTCTCTGTACCTTTAGCAACCGCCTTTATTGTTTCTGTAATTACCGTCATGTTTAAAGTCTCTGCTTCATCAGAAGCTTGATGATAATCTTTATCAACATCTATTGGTGTTGTAGAAAAAGTATGCGAAGGCACACCTAATCTTGCCAAAGAAGCATTGTCTGATCTAAAAAACAAATTAAACTTTTTATACGGATCTGCAAATAACTGATAACCAGTTCCTATTAAGTTTTTCTGAATAATTTTTCCAAAATCAGATCTTTCAAACCCCGTTAACCAAGCTGTATTTGGTCCAAAACTTGGCACCTTACCAATCATTTCTAAATTAATACCTGCAACAAATTTACTCGCATCAATTCCTTTACCAAAATGAGTAGAACCAATTAACCCCATTTCTTCACCTGTAAAAGCAACAAAAAGAATCGTTCTTTCATTAGTTCCTTTCGCTTTAAAATATGCTGCCAAAGCCAAAACTCCTGTTACGCCAGAAGCATCATCATTAGCACCATTATAAATACTATCTAATTGTCCTTCTTTTTTTACAATGCCTAAATGATCGTAATGTGCAGAAATAACTACAATTTCATTTTTTCTAGATTTCCCTTCTAAAATACCGATAATATTACTAGTTGTAATTTCCTTTTTAGAGCTTTTATCTTTAAACGTAAACGTTTGTCTATAATTCTTTAAAGTATCATAAGTAGACAAACCTATTTTTTTAAATTCATTTTCTATGTATTTCGCAGCTTTTTCAATTCCAGGGGTACCTGTATTTCTACCTTCCATATCATCCGAAGCTAATATGTAAAGGTGTTTTTTTACAGTAATAGAATCTATTGTTGCTACCTTTCTCTTGGTTTTAACTACTTTAGAGCTTTCTTTACAAGAAAAAATAAACACAAACAAAAGGACATAAATTAAGCTAATTTTCTTCATTTTAATAGATTTTTAAAAGGATAAATATAGCTAATTTTATTTCGTATTTTTGCTAAAAATATATAAAATGGATTTATCTCTTATACCAAACATAAAACACGTAAACTCAAATAACTTTTTTTTACTTGCAGGTCCTTGTGCCATTGAAAGTGAAGAAATGGCCATGAGAATTGCAGAAAAAGTACTTACAATTACAGACAAATTAGAAATTCCTTATATTTTTAAAGGGAGTTTTAAAAAGGCAAATAGAAGTAGAATTGATAGTTTTACCGGGATTGGAGATGAAAAAGCATTGAAAATTTTACGTAAAGTTTCTGAAACTTTTAATGTGCCAACTGTTACAGATATTCATGAAATTTCAGATGCTATTAAAGCTGCAGAATATGTAGATGTGTTACAGATCCCTGCTTTTTTAGTGCGCCAAACAGATTTAGTAGTAGCTGCTGCACAAACGGGTAAGGTTGTCAACTTAAAAAAAGGACAATTTATGAGTCCTGGTGCTATGAAACATGCAGTACAGAAAGTAAAAGATGCAGGGTCTGAAAAAGCGTGGATTACCGATAGAGGTACTATGTTTGGCTACCAAGATATGATTGTAGATTTTAGAGGAATTCCAGAAATGCGAAAATTTGCACCTACAATTTTAGACGTTACGCATTCTCTACAACAACCTAACCAAGTAGCTGGTGTTACTGGAGGAAGACCAGACATGATTGAAACTATTGCGAGAGCCGGAATTGTAAATAACGTAGATGGTTTGTTTATAGAAACTCATTTTGACCCTGCAAACGCAAAGTCTGACGGAGCAAACATGTTACATTTAGATAACTTAGAAGGTTTGTTAACAAATTTAGTTGCTATTAGAAAAACGATAAATAATTTATAAAAGAGTAATTTTTTAGGCGTATTAACAGGCTTTCACTACTTGTTTTTTTCTAAAAAAAAAGAGCTCAAACATAGAGCCTCTCTTGAGCGTAGTTGAAAGGTTCAATCCTTAACGCAATTACTAAATTTCAATAAAAAACAATTACACAATTCCTGCAAGGTCTCTTTTTGGACCTTGTAGGTATTTATTACTTGCTTATACCAAAAGAATTTAATCGATAGTTTTAATGTTTATTTGGTACTTTCTATTTAAACCTACAAGGTTTTGGAAACCTTGCAGGAAAAATTATTTTCTTTTATAAAACCCTTTTTCTTTCAGTTGATGCGCTTCTTGTAAAACGGATAATAAAATTTCTTCATTAATAGCATCAATAGAACAATAACGCAAGGATTTTATAACCTTTCTATTTTCTGAAATTAAATGTTCATTGTATTTTGTTAAATGTGCAGAAACCCAAAAACCAACATCTACATATCCTTTTTTCTTAGAAGGATTTAAGTAACAAAATGGCTTTTCATCTAAATAATAAAAAGGCATTTTCCATTTAAATTGTAAATCTACTTCCGGAAAACTAGTTTCAATTAAAATCTGCAAATGCATTAAAATAGATTTGAAAGGTTCTGGTTGCTTTAAAATATAATCTTCTACAGGTTTCATTGTTGTATATTCGCAAAGGTTAAAAAATAACAGTTACATGAACGATAATATACAAATAAACTTTTCTTTAAAAGGATTTACAAGTATTTTAATTGGTGCTTACTTTTTTATTGCAGGCTTTTTAATAGAAACCCTATTAAAAGGTTTTTTAGTTAAAGAAACTCCTTTTAATCTGTCTTCTCAAACTACAGAAATATTAATTATCACTATTATCTTGCTCGTTTTTATTTTTTCTTCTTTGGCACTATTTTTTAATGGAAAAAGAAATGCTAAAAACCATCAACTCCTACTTTGGAATGATAAAAGCAAAGTAGCTTTAAAAAAATATATGATTGCATTGGTCATAATTTTCGCCTCGTTACTAATTTTAATGAATCTTGGTTATATAGCCTACCTTACTCCTACTTTCCTTATTTTATACGGACTTTTACTCTTTTCAGTTAACAATAAAAATCGAAAAAATCTGTTAATTTTAGCAGGCTTAAGTGTTCTTTTAGCAGTTATCTGTTTTTTAATACCTACCTACTGGTCTGCATCTCTTTCTATTTTAGGAATAGCACATGTAGCGTATGGTGTTTCTGTAAAAGAATAAGTTTTATTAGCTATCTCACAGAAATTTATCAATAAAAACTAAAAACAACATAGCTTCCATTAAGCTATAATTATTTTCTTACCAGAAAGGAAACCTCAACTCTTCTTGCTTGTGAGTCGCTTTGTGCGCTATAATCGATTCCGTGGTATTGTGTTAATATTCTTGTTGGATGTACACCTTTTAACATTAGCGCTTTTTTAACTGCTTCTGTACGTTGCATAGATAAGTTTTCGTTATAAATTGCATTTCCTTTATTACTTGCAAACCCATTTATTATTATATCTAGATTTACATTTGCTTCTAAAATAGCATGCAAGTCTTTCACAACAAGTAATGAGTTCTCATTTAAAACTTTAGAATTCGTTGCAAAATAAAGCTCTTTTTTAAAATTTTTATAGGCTTCAACTAATTTTTCATAAGTACTAGGTAGTGCCTTATTTAGAGAAATCTCTTTTTTAAGCGCTTGTATTTCTAATTCTAATGCTTCTAAATTATTGATAGAATCGGTTTTAACCTGTTCATTTAAAACAGTTACGCCTTCGTAAAGTGAATCTTGTTGTTGTTGCACAACCAAAGAATTAATAGAATCTTTCTCTTCTTCTACTTTATTAGCTTCTTCTTTATTTCTATTAACAGGAGCAATAACAGGTAGGTAAACAACATTAGATTTACCATTATTAGATTGTCGCTGCAACAACGATTGTCTAAGTTGATTAACTTCTAATTTTAGGTTTTTTAACCCACTAGATTCAGAACTAGAAGTATTATTTCTTTCTGTACTATTATTTTGATTATTTAAACGATTTTCTAACGCTGCTACCCTACTTTTTAAATAATCAAATTCAAAATTAGATTCTGTTTGTTGGGTAAAAATAGTATCTGTTCCTTTAATTAATTGTTCTTTAGAGTTCTTTTGTAGCGTTTTTGCTTTTTTATACAACCTAAGAGTTTTAGTTAAAGATAGAATGTCATCTTCACTCATTATTACCATACTCTTATTAGAATTATCAGCATCGTTTTGTTGCGCATAACTCATGGTTAGAGAACCTAATAGAAGAAAAGAAATACTAATATATTTTATTGAATTCATTTTTGTATTTTTTTAAAAAATTAAATAGTAAGTACACCACTTATTTATAAAACACAATAAAGATACTATAAGTCACATTATGAACACAGTATTTTAAAAAATTGTGACTTATCAATAAATAGTGTGTTTATAATATTGACAGCAATAACTAATTAATGTTAATAATTAAATAAAATGAAAAAAATACAATTATCAACAATGCTTCTTATACTATGTGCCTACATAGGTAAAGCTCAAGTAAAAGATATCAGTTTTACAATTTCACCAGCAGCAGAATACACTTGGTGGGATGATAAAGCAGGTCTAGAAAACAATGTACTAGTTGGTGGAAAACTAGGTTTTGGTTTTGGAGAATATATTGAGCTTAGAGGTATTTATTTACAATCTTTAGATCAAAAAACAGATTTTAGTAACTTTGGTATTACTAATTATAATTCTTCTCTTTTTAATGCACAAGATGTAACCGTTTCTCGTTATGGAGGTGAGTTTAAAGCAAATTTTGGTACTAAAGGAGTTAAGCCTTACTTTACATTGGGTGCTGGTGTACAGAATATAAATTCAGAAGACAATGAAGATTATGAACAAGTATATGCTTCTTTAGGTTTAGGTGTTAAATTTAATATTACAAGACGTATTGTTTTTGCGTTAGAAGCAAAAAACACAAGCTATAAATTTAATTCTGGTGCTGCTTTATTATCTAACGAAGATAAAGTAAGTTTTGGTGTAACAGATGCCGATTTTAATAGTGAACGTTTATCTAACTGGTCTGCTCAGGGTTCTTTACAGTTTTATTTAGGAGGAAGAAAACCTGGAACTTTATCTGATTTAGATAAGGCATATCTTCAAAACTTTAAAGGAGGGTTTAAAGGTATACAATGGGTAATAGAGCCAAGTCTTGCTTATGTAGATTTTGCAGACGAATCTTTATACAAAGATACGTACATGTTAGGTGGTTTTGTTGGTTTAGATTTAAATGAATACATTGGTATTAGAGCATTCTATTTTCAAGCAACTGAAAATGAAAAAATCTCTACAAACTTTGATAAAATGGCCATGTATGGTGGTGAGTTTAGAGCAAGATTAAATGATGGAAATGGTGTAGTACCTTTTTTAACTTTAGGAGGTGGTTATATAAGTACAAGCGATAGTTATGTTTCTGCTCCTAATGCAAATGGACTTTTTTCTAATGTAGAAGGTGGCGAGTTTGCTACTGGTGGTTTAGGATTAAATATTCCTTTAGGGAAGCATATATTAATTACAGGTGCTGCTAGAGCAATGATTACTTCTGGTGAAGATGCTAAAGATATTACTACTACAGATGATATTCAAACACATATTTTTTACAACGCTGGAATAAAATTTACATTAGGTAAAAAATCAAAAGCTCCTAGTAGCGTTTATAAAGAAAATTTAGACAGAGAATTAACGGCTCAAGATGATGTAAATAATAAAAAGATTGAAAACCTTAAAAAAGAGTATCAATCTGATATTAATACTTTAAATAATGACCTTAAAGTAGCTTACGAAACTAAAGATGTTGAAAAAGCAGTAGAAATTCTTGAAGAGAAAAAAGAAGCTGAAGAGTCTTTAAAGAAAGTAAAAGAGGTAGAAAAAGTACAGGTAAAAAAAGTTGAACAGCCAGTTATTACTGCTGTTGTCCCTGAGGTAGTTGCTAATATAGTTGCTGAAAAAGAAGTAAGTACTGTTAAAACAGAAACTGCTCCTAATCAATTAGAAGAAACTTCTAGATTAATTAAAATGACACCTTTAGAATTTGAATCTCTAATAGAAAAAATTCTTCAAAATATAGATAACGAAAATCCAGTACCTGCTAAAACGGAAGAAAATAAATTGATACAGACAAAAAGCAGTACTACAGAACAAGGTCAAAAAATTGAACAGTTAGATAGTAGAGTTAATTTATTAGAAAAGTTATTACTAGAACTGAATAACAACAAACAAACAGAAAAGGAAAAAAATAGTAAACTTCTTCAGAAAATAGAGGCTTTAAATAAAGAAATTGAATCTAACTCTAAAAATAGTGAAGAAGTTAATAAGAAACAATAACTTACTTTACTAAAAAAAGTTACTCAGATTATTTAATTACATAGTGCTGCTAAAGCACTAATTAACAAAGTTATTGCAATATTATATTAAAAGCTGTTCTAGATAAGAGCAGCTTTTTTTTGTTTTAATAAATTTAAAAGAAGGTACGTAAAGAACTGTCTAAATAGATTTTTATTGATGCTTAAATCTAGTACAAAAGCAAAATAATTAGATTCATATTAACTTAAACAAATACGCAAACTTACTTTTAAACCATTTATATGCATTAAAAAAAGTTTCACCTTTTAGGTTTCTTGATAAAAGTATAAGTTAAGCCTAAACAGTAATAAAACGATAACTTAAAGTGACGTTTAGTAATTGTAGAGAATCTACTGGGAATAATAAAAATAGGGTGATAAATAGTTAGTTGTATAGAGTTTAGTTTAAAAAATAAACAACATGTCTGGTTGAGCGCAGTCGAAACCTATTTTAGAGATCTAATAGTTCTATACTCTACTGACAGTAGCAAATTTAATAACTAAGAGATAAACAAAAAGCAGGTATTTAAATCTACATAATAACAACAAAAAAATGACTTAAATCCCCTTTAAACGAAAAAAGAGAGCATTTTAGAATGCTCTCTTTTTAGTATATACTATAAAGAAATTCGTTAATCTATAACTTCAATATCATTAGTAACAATTTCTGAAATAGGAAAAACAATCTTATTTGGTTCCGTGTTTAACGTAAGAGAAATACCATCAATAGACGCTATATAACCAGTATGATTCTTCACTTTTATCTTTTGACCAATATTATATTTCTTTCTTACATAAAAGGCTTTCATTAATTGGCTAATTACTTCCTTAGATCCCAAAGCAAGAGACAACCCAATAGAAGTTAATACTATAAAAAGAATAACTGTTAAGTTGTTAGATATAATACTTGTATTTACACCTGCTTGATTAATTGCAGCAACAGTAACAATAGTAACTATTATATAAAACACAAAATTACAAATAATATTACCTCCCATAATATCAAAAGATTCAAAGACTTTATTTAAAGAACTTTTAATAAAATTAGCAATATATAAACCTAAAATAAACAATACAATTGCACCGAATAATTTTGGTAGGTATAACAGTAAATTACCAATAACAGAAGAGATTGCTTGTAATTCTAAAATTTCAAAAGCTAAAGTTATTGTAATTAAGAAAAGTGTACACTTAATAAAAAGTAGTATTATTTTTGAAATGTCTAAATTTCTAATTTCCCTACCAAGAACTCCTTTTTGATTAAGTCTATCAGATAAATCATCAATTTTAATCAATTTTAAAACTTTCTTTAAAAAGAACGCGATTACTTTATTTGCTAACCACCCTATAAAAAGGATAAAAATTGCACCAATAATATTTGGCAATAATTCGGTGATTACCTCAAATAAATTATTAAAAGAATTTATTGATATTTCTTTCCAAGCATTAAACTTCTCCATTCGTTTTTGTTTTAATTGTTGATTTATTTTCTATAATACTTTTAGCTGCTTCTCCGTAATTAACTGTAAATAAATTAGCTAAATCACTAACTAACAAACGAAAAGCTATTTCATTTTTTACCTCTTTTTTAATTTCTTGAGGTACTTCATGGTGGGGTTTCCATAATTCTTTAAAAGGATTTTCCATTGTATCTTACTCGTTTAGATTCTTTAATTTTACTAACTTTTCTTTTGCTCTCTTAATTCTCATTTTAATAGCACTTTCTCCAACACCATATAACTTAGAGAGTTCGTTAATGCTAAGTTCATCTTGATACTTTAACAATAATATCGTTTTATCTTCCGGACTTATTTGCATTAGCAACTTATCTAGCGCTTCTACTTTTAACTCAAAAACACTGGAATCACTAACTTCTTCCTCCTGAAAATTTTCTAATTCATAAATTGGTGCTTTAGACTTTAACTGATTGTGATGTTTATCTCTATTCACATAGTTAATACATGTATTATATACAAATACATACAACCACGCCTTAAACTTAGATTGTGATTGATACTCTTTTAGTTTAAAAAATAGTTTGATAAAAATTTCTTGTGTTAAATCTTTGGCATCATCCTTCTCTTTTGTAAACCCTAAACATTTATTGTAAATGATTTGCGAATACCGATCATAAAGAACACCAAAAACTAAAGAATTATTAGATTCGCATATAATCTTAATAATTTCATCATCGGATAGTTTTTTATACGACGTTAGATTCATTTAATATTGTGTTTAAACATATAACACGTCTAATTTTAAAAAGTCACGTTCTTATTATAACAAATAACTTTTTTATTGATAATAGTTTTTATCAAAAGATTAAGATACATTTTAATTTCTCATTTACGAAGCTAAATAACCATAACAAAAAAAACTAAAAGTGACTTTTTAATTTTGTTAGTGTTATTTATATGAGTCTAAAACTCTAATCTTATGAACTACAAAAATATTTTATCTTTAATTTTTATAGCCTTAATTGTAATTTTTTCTATACAAAATGCAGAAGCAACAGATGTCAATTTTTTATTCTGGAATCTATCTATTTCTAGAGTATTAGTTATTTTAGGTAGCTTTTCTATAGGTATTCTAGTTGGTGTTTTAATGTCTATTAAATTTAAAAAAAATAGAACAAATTCTTTCTAAGTATTAAAATCGTATAACTTTTTACTTACTATAAATAACTAAATAAAAATATAATGGCAAAGATTTTATCTGTAAAATTTGTTTCTATTCCAGAGGTTATCGTTGTTAATGACAACGATAACGATTTTACTATTTTAGTAGACATTGAATTCCATGATATTGACTTACATTTAAAAATGGAATACTGTTTGCATTTATTTGTTTATGAAATTCCTGGAGAATTAGATGCTCCTCTTATGGTTTCTAATTGGGATGAAAGCAAAGTTATCCCCATCTCTAAAGATAGAAAAGATGAGTATTTAGGTAAAAAAACAAAACTGATAACTGTTACATCTAAAAATGAAGTTTTTGAAGTTCCTATGACTTTAAAACTAGGTAAATTAACCAATAGAAGTTCTCATTTCTTAAAGAAAACAGCAATATTTGCAACACTAGCTCCTGCGATTGGCAGAGCTTCTAAATGGTCACTTCCGTTTGAATCTAGAATTGAGTTTTAAAATTGTATTAAACAGTAAAATGCAATTCATTTTCCATAAGAAAACTAAGAAACACATTAAATTTATTAATTATTTTTGTGGAAAAGCAGTAATTTCAAATCCTGCAGAAGCCACTTCTATTTTTCCTTCGGATGCATTTATTGCTGTTAAAATCTTATCAAATAAAATAGATTTAATACCTCTTCTAGATTTATAATCTACTACATATCTTAAGGTAAAAGTAATCCAATTTTCATCAAAAGTCATAGAAACCATAGGTGTTACTCTAGCATTTTCTATACTATAAGTTCCAATCATTTTATCCCACGCAACCTGAGAAGTTTTTGCAAAATCACCAACCTCGTCTTCTAAAATTCAGGTAAAAGTATCATTGGCAAACTTATAATCGCCATTCGTTTTTATAGGAATTGTAATTTCATCCCACAGAAAAAGAAAATCACCAGAATAATTATAAACAGGTTCTTAAAAAATAAAACTATTGGCAACTCTTACCATTTTTCCGTTATATAAATCGCCATTTACCCAGTCTCCTATTTCCATTAAAGTAGTTCTTAGCAAACCAATATCTATAACATCTCCTTTTGTACACCTAACTTAATACGATCTCCAACTTTATAAAAATTGCTAGAAAAAACGGTTACATAACCAGCTATACTTACAATTACTTCTTGCAAAGCAAATGCAATACCAGCTCCAGCAACACCTAAAGCCGTACCAATACCCGATAATTTTGTATTAAAAATGTATAAAATTCAGAAAACAAAGAAAAGGTAGCCTATAAAATTTATTAGCTTTTTAAACTTGTATTTATAGCTATTATCTTTCACTATTTTAAAAGTTGCTTTTTGTAATATTATTACTATTGCATAAATAAGTCTGAAAAGAAAAAATATAGAAGCAGTTTTTATAAAAATTTCGTTATTTAATAATTGATTAAGATCCAATTATTTGTTAAGAAAACGGTAGAAGTGAGACTGTTTCCTTAACAAATATATTTTTTTTTAAGTAAAATCTTGTTGAATTTTTCTAATAATATCTTCTAATCCGTTTAGTTGAAGTTCATATACCAACTCCATTTGCTTCCCTAATTTACCTGCAGGAAGCCCTTTGTTTTTATACCAAACAATATAATGTTCTGGTAAATTAATTAAATACCGGCCTTGGTATTTTCCAAAAGGCATTTTCATTTTTGCTAAATCGATAAGAAATTGTCTGTCTTGTAACATTATTTTGTAATAGAATTAAACTACTAAACCGCGCTCTAGGATACACTTCAAATCTGCAATTTGAAGACTTAAAATATTAAATTTTAAACCTATTCAACACCATCCACATAATCTTGTAAATAAGAAAAACGTTCTGTAAGCTTGCCGTTTTCTGTCATTTTTGCACGTTGTAAAATACCATCCTTATCATTATTGAAAAAAGCAGGAATTACATTTTCTAAAAACATTTCTCCAAACCCTTCACTTGCATCTTTTGGCAACTCACAAGGTAAATTATCTACAGCCATTACAACAATGGCATCTTTTTCTTTATAATCTACTTCTGTTTCTGTCTGTGCATTATATCCATAAATAGGATCTGCTATCGTTGATGATTTTAAGGTTGATGCCACTGGTCCATCTACATCGCAAGAAATATCTGCCACAAATTTTATATTAAACTCTTTTGCTTTTGCATCTTCTCGTGTAAATAAATATGGTGCTCCGTTTCCGTAAAAATGACCGGCAATAAAGAAATCGGACACTTTTGCAAAACGCATAAAATCAGATTCATACTTTTCTGGGTAATCGTAAAAATCGAAATTATCTAGTGTTTGTCCGTCTTTCCGTTTGTTATAATCTAACACATCTGCCAAACAATACACAGGTTCATCAAACGAGTTACTTACATATTCATCTACAGAAACCTCTTTAATGCTCATAGCATCTAACATTTCTTTTGCTCCGTAAGCAACTTTTCCGTTTCCTGTTAAAAGAATTTTTATGTTTGGTAACTTTATTTTTTTTAGTTCGTCAATTAATTCTTTTTGGCTATCTAAAGTTGCTGCTTTTGGTAAGTTAAACGTTTCGTTTGTTAAACCAATGGCTCTAAAACCATTGTAAGCACCTACAATACCCGCATAACGACCGAAACCAATTAAACGCAGTCCGTTTTCTTTTACGATGGTTTCATGATCGTATAATTCTATATTTTTTTCTAAAATAGCCAATAACAACTCTCTATTATAAGGCTGTTTCTTAATGGTATGACTAAAGAAAAAGTATTTTTTATTATTGATTAATGCATTAATTGGCACTTCTTTTACGCCAAACAAAACATCGCAATCTGACACATTTTCAGTAACTTCTAATCCTGCTGCTTTATAAGCTGCATCCGAGAATACTCTTATATCTGAAGACTCCACCTTAATCGAGGCTTCTGGATACTTTTCTTTAAACTCTTGTAGCTTTTCTGGTGAAAAAACAACTCTTCTATCTGGTGGATTTTTACGTTCTTTGATAATGCCAAACTTCATAATATTAAGGTTTTTAGGCCTACTAAAACTAGTTTAGTAGAATTGGTATAATATTTGCTCGAAGATATTAGAATTTATGGTGATAAGCAACAGTATTTTTTATACTTTTGCAAACCGCGTTAAGGATTGAAGTGACATCCTTTTTTAATTTTTTCAATTAAAAAAGATATAACGGAAAGCCTGACCACACTTTTTTGTGTGGTAACGCCCAAACTATTAAAACGGGGACGACTGGTTTTGACAGCGAGGACAGTGGATTTGTAAGCATACCGAGTTATGAAATAACACTCGTTAAACCTAATTTCAACTTTTTAAACGGCGAGAATAACTACGCTTTAGCTGCTTAATCCGAATCACAGTAGGATTGGCCTCGGCACACTAGGTGTGCAAGCTTTATGTCCACGGAAAGCCCTGATTTACGGCGTTTCACTTTTGGATATCGTAAAAGTAAATATAGAAAACCTGGTACTTTGACGGGTTTTTGAAACTAAAGAAGATAAGTTAAAAGCAGATTGTTCTTAATCAGCTTTTAGTCGAAAACCAAGAAAGAACTAAGTATGTAGAAAGCTTTTTAGCTGCTCGTTTGGACCCGAGTTCGATTCTCGGCGTCTCCACAAAAAATAAAAACCTCCAAATTTGGAGGTTTTTATTTTATATTTATATTTTGAACATTTTATTGAACTACCTTTTTTGTTCTAAATTACATTTAAATTAACACATTGAAAAAAATAATCGTTTCTGTAACTAATGATTTATCTACAGACCAACGTGTAGATAAAGTTTGTTGTACGTTGCAAAAA